>WJJA01000253.1 GCA_014729955.1 bacterium | reverse complement strand
GTGACCAGAACACTCTCAAACGCTGCATCCATGTAACGCTTCAGATCTTCCTTGACTCGTTCCAGATCCCAGTAATACCCCATCCGGTTCTGCACCCACTCGAAGTAGGAAACCGTCACGCCACCCGCGTTTGCAAGAATATCCGGGATCATGAAGATGCCCTTGTCCGCGAGGATCTGGTCGGCTTCCGGAGTGCACGGGCCGTTCGCCGCCTCGGCGATGACCTTCGCCTGCACACGATCCGCGTTTTCTTCTGTGATCTGGTTTTCCAGCGCCGCCGGCACAAGGATGTCGACATCCCACTCAAGCAGCTTCATCGCATCATCCAACTTCGTCACGTTCGCATGCGAGTCGAACCCCTTCAGGCTGCGATGCTTCAACACATGATCCACGGCGGCCGTCACATCGATGCCCTCGTCGGAAACGAACGCACCTTCCACATCGCTGATCGCAACGACTTTGGCTCCCAATTCATCCAGCAGCACAGCCGCATTGGAACCGGCATTGCCGAATCCCTGGATGGCAACTGTCGCGCCTTCCAGTTCGATACCAAGCTCATTGACCGCATTTTGTACACAGTAGGTCACGCCCTGGGCTGTCGCGGTGATGCGCCCGAGACTTCCGCCGATCTCAAGCGGTTTGCCGGTTACAACGCCGGGGTACCAGCCGCCCTTGCGCATGCTGTACGTATCGACAAACCAGCCCATCACGTTCGGGTTGGTGTTGACATCGGGCGCCGGCACATCGCTGTCCGGGCCGAACATATCCGACAGCTCTGCGAAGTAGCGACGGCTCAAACGTTCCATTTCGCCTTCCGAAAGGTCACGCGGGTCGCAGATCACACCGCCTTTGCCTCCACCCATCGGGATGCCGACGACAGCGCACTTGAATGTCATCCAGAACGCAAGCGCCTTGACTTCATCGAGGGAAACGTCATGGTGAAAACGTACACCGCCCTTCGCCGGACCACGAGCCTTGGAGTGCTGGACACGATACCCCTTGAACACTCGAATGCTGCTGTCGTCCATGCGCACCGGCAGGCTGACTTCCGTGATACGCTGCGGCTGACGAAGGATCGCCTTCTGATCTTCGCTCAGCTCAAGGATTTCAGCAGCCTTGTTGAACTGGTCCAGAGCGTTTTCGAATACGCTCTTTCGATCCATGCTGAACTGCTCTTTAATCGCCTCTTCGTACAGCTTGTCCTTCTTTGCCCCGGTAACCATGCCGAGTTCCCTCCTGTCATCCACAACGTCTCCCCCCTTTCGAAGAGGGAGGGTCCCGTTATCCCGTTTCACGGTTGTCCCATGCAACCGGCGGGATTTTCACCAATTCACAAGCGGCAAGATACAACGTGTGCAAGAGAAAGAGCGATGAAAAACCGTGGAGTCGGAGTATGATTAATTCAAGACGATTCAATGTCTTACACAGGTTTAAGAACACCTTACACCTCTACTTCCGTTTCTGCAGGTGAAACGGCCTCGATACTCCTCTGTCGAGTATCCGGTCAAATGTTTGCTTGCCCTATCTTCTCCTCACGGCTAGATTCGCTTCAGCACATCGAACACAACAATCACGGGGTCCGGCCATGCACGACAGTGTACGAGCTTTACTGACCGGTATCATGGATTACGCAGGGTTGTTTCCTCCCGCAAAGCTGTCGATGGAGGACGCGATACAGAACTATGCACGATACCGTAAAGGTGAATACGCCTGGATGCTGGACCGCTTCATCTGCCCAGTGTCGCGACTGCATGAGCTGGACGCGCACGCCGGATTGTTTGAAGAGCAGCCGCCGTTCCGGTTTTCATTGCTCCCTCGAAAGGCGGATAGCGGACCTCAGTTCGTTGAGATGGTACGAGAGGACGTTGATACCATAAACCGCTTCCTGGATTCCTGCAAAGGTCTCGTCGAAGTGGATGTTCTGGAACTGAAACTGCCTGACAATGTGACGATTCAAGCGGACCCTGCGGCGATCGAAGCCCTGGTCACTTCTACGTCCGACCTGATGGGAAGCCTGGATGTCCAGACCGTACGACCGTTTTTCGAAGCAAGCTTCACCGGCAGTTGGGAGAAGAATCTCGACGCTGTGATCAACGGCATCGCCATTCACAATGAAGCGCTCTCCGACAGCAAAGTCATGCCCGCCGGCTTCAAACTTCGATGCGGTGGTGTCGAGCCTGAAGCCTTCCCTTCAGCGGAACAGGTCGCACAGGTTGTATCGACGGCACGAAATCACAAGGTATTGATGAAAGCCACCGCCGGCCTGCACCATCCTTTCCGGCATGACAATGAACAGATGAGCGTCAAGGAGCATGGTTTCTTCAACCTCATCGGAGCCGTATTGATCGCCTATGGCAAGTCCATCGCTCTTCGCGAGATCAAATACATAATCGCGGATGAAAACCGGAAGCATTTCCTGTTTTACCCCGACGCTTTCGCCTGGAGTGGAAAGAAGATCGTCATGGATCAAATTGAGGAGGGGCGCCGCATCGGCTTCGCTTCCTACGGTAGCTGCAGTTTCGAAGAACCCCTGGAAGATCTGAAAGATCTTGGTTTGTTGCCATAAAATGCCCTATAAAGATAGATTTGCCTTTTCATTCTCAAGTATCACCGGAGGTTGTCACCATCATGCATCCCACGAACGATCCATCGCTTCGTTCCTTTCTGGAGATCTCTTCCAATTCGGATTTTCCGATTCAGAATCTGCCCTTCGGTGTTTTCAGCAAGACAGCCGAAGACCTGCATCGAATTGGCGTCAGAATCGGGGACTACGTCCTTGACCTGCATGCATTAAGCGGAGAAGGTTGGCTTTCCGGTGAGCATATCGGCAACGGCGATGTGTTTCGTCGACCAGTCCTGAATGATTTTATGGCCCTGGGGAAGCAGGCATGGGAGGAAGCGCGGACGATCATCAGCGAACTGCTGCGTGAAGACAATGCAAAGCTGCGCGATGACAAAGCCATGCGGGAAGAGGTATTGCTTCCCATTGCTGATGTGCAGATGCATCTCCCGGCGTCAATAGGCGACTATACCGACTTTTACGCGTCGAAATATCACGCAACCAATGTCGGCACCATGTTCCGCGGTCCCGACAATGCCCTGCAACCGAACTACCTGCACCTGCCGGTAGGATATCACGGCCGTGCAAGTTCTGTTGTGGTCAGCGGCACGGATCTGCATCGTCCAATGGGACAAACCATCGCGCCGGATGCGGATTCTCCCGCCTTCGGCCCCTGCAAGCTGCTCGATTACGAACTGGAGGTCGGGGTTTTTGTCGGTACGGGGAACGAACTCGGAAGCCCAATGACCATCAGCCGGGCTCGCGACAGCATCTTCGGGCTGGTCCTGATGAACGACTGGAGCGCACGCGATATCCAGAAATGGGAATATGTTCCACTGGGACCGTTCCTTTCCAAGAACTTCGGTACGTCTATCAGTCCCTGGATTGTTTCGATGACCGCCCTGGAACCCTTCCTGGTCGATGGAGAGGCTCAGGATCCTGAACCGCTCCCTTATCTGAAAGACAATCAGCCGGGTGGATTCAACCTCCATCTTGAGGCATTGGTTCAAACGGAACGGATGGCTTCCCCTTACCGCATCACTCAAACCAACATGAAGTATCTCTACTGGACGATCTACCAACAGTTGACGCACCATGCGGTGACCGGCTGCAACCTTCGCCCCGGCGACCTGTTCGGTACAGGTACCGTCAGCGGACCGTCGAAGGAATCGCGTGCCTGCCTGCTTGAGCTAACCTGGCGCGGACAGGAACCGCTCGATCTTCCTTCCGGGGAGTCGCGGAAATTCCTCCTCGACGGTGACCGTTTGATCATCAAGGGCTGGGGACAAGCTAACGGTTATAACATTGGGTTCGGTGAAGTTATCGGAACGATTCTGCCTGCCGTGGAGAGCCAAGCAAAAGCCTTTCAACACCCATAACGCTTTGCCGACGCTGTTATGATTCGCGTCTGAACATGCGGAGAAGCATTGTGAAACTGCTGTCATGGAACGTAAACGGATACCGTGCTGCCTGGAAGAAGGGTTTCAAGGAGTGGCTGGCGAAAGAAAACCCGGATATCGTCTGCCTGCAGGAAACCAAGGCATGGGAAGAACAACTGACGAAAGAACAGCGTGAACCCCTTGGGTATCATTCCGCATTCTCCAAGCCGGAACGGAAAGGATACAGCGGTGTTGGTACGTTTTCCAAGAAACCACCGGCACGTATCGAGTTTGGCTACGACATACCACGCTTTGACAGTGAGGGTCGTGTGTTGCTGACCGATCACGGCTCCTTCCTGTTGGCGAATATCTACTTCCCCAATGGCAAGAAGAACCAGGAACGATTAAAGTACAAGCTCGACTTTTATGATGAAACCCTGGCCTATTTCAGCCGCTTGCGCGATGCGGGCAGGGAGTTGGTGATCGTCGGCGATTACAATACGGCCCACAAGCCGATCGACCTTGCACGGCCGAAGGAAAATGAAAAGATTTCCGGCTTTCTCCCGGAAGAACGGGCCTGGCTTGACCAATGGGTGGAGGCCGGCTTTGTCGACATTTTCCGTGAGTTCGAAACCGGGCCGGATCATTACACGTGGTGGGATATGCGCACACGTGCGCGCGACCGGAACATCGGCTGGCGCATTGACTACTTCTTCGTGTCGGAAAACATGAAGGATCGTGTCCGTGCGGCATGGATTCTACCGGACGTCATGGGATCGGACCACTGCCCGCTCGGCATTGAGATCGATGAATAGCCACACATGGAAGCACACCAAAACGACGCGGGATCTGCCTTGTCGACAGACCCCGCGTTCTTCGTTTCAGGGGATTCTTTTGCAGCAAACCTCTTATAGCGTTACATGAAGTTGTGCCATGTAATGCCTTTTTGCCGCAGGAATTACATATACTCCCCACGCATCCGCCAACCCGTTGATGAAGTACTCCTCATCGAGCAGATTGCGAACGAACAGGCTCAGTTTCATCTCCGGCAATCCGGGCGAAGCAATCCACGCGGTCGCCTTGGTTTCACCGACAAGATCCAGGTGCAGAGCAAGATCGAACCGTGTGTAAGCATCTATGCGGCGATCCTGTGCAAGTGTGGATGATTCGATGTTAGCCTGCAGACCGTCGAAGTTGTAGGTGTTATCCAGGTACTGCTCTCCCACGTGATGCATGGAGAGTCGAACGGCTGCACGTTCGGTGTTCCACCCGGCAGCGAGGTTCGCGAGACGTTCCGGCGCTTTGATGATCGGATTGTCCGCATTGTCCACGGTTACCGGGACTCCCCACCCTGTCGCCTCATCCACAACGCTTGTCGTGCTTGTGTAATCCACGAAACGGTTGCTTGCCAGGTTGATATTGCCTTCGAGGTAGAAATCCGACGGCAACAGGTAACGACCGCCGAACTCGACACCGTACCGGCGGGTGCGTTCAGCATTTTCGATCACCGGCTGGCCGGTGACATCATACTCTCCGATGTCCACGATTTCATCCGTCATCTCCATCCAGTACCCGTTCACGCGCAGAAAGTGCATCTCACTGCGCCAGTCGGTACCGATCTCGAAATCGTGAAGCGTTTCCGGCTGGATCAGGGGAGCTTCAAAATTGACAGGATCTTCGAACCCGATCCTGGGATAGCCGGTTTCCGCCCAGTAGTGGTCTTTCAATCGCGGTTCACGCTGCACATAGCTATACCCGCCCCAAAGCCGTATCGGATCGCTGAGCTGATAGGAGAATCCCGTATGGGGCGTGGCGAACAGATAGGTCTGGTCAAATTCTGCACCGAACCTTCGATCCTTCAGCACCTCATAGCGTATGGAGGCGAGCTGCACCGCGCCGGTGAATGAGAGCCTGTCGGTCGCCTGCCATATGTCTCGAGCAAACAGGTTCACATTCAGCTTGCGTCCCTGGTAGTCGTACCAGCGATGGTTCGGGCTAGTCCCCGCGGGCAGCGCCTCGGCCCAGATCATATCGCCGAAACGTTGACTGCGGTGCCACATGACCTGCCCGCCCACGGTGAGGTTATGGCGTCCCAGCGCCACGGAAATACGCGGCTGCCAGCCGTATTGATGGTTGTGGACCGCCTGCTTTGCCACTGCATCGGTGAAATCCACGAAGTACTCACCCTCCTCGTTGGTTACTAGGTTGCCGTCCGAATCATATCGATACCAGGCAGACGGGTAAAGGTCGGCATCGTCGGTCGTCAACTGCGGAAGGTCCCAGAAATCCCACGTGTAGCCCCACCAGGACGGGTAGTACACATTGAAATGGCCCTCCCCACGAATATGGTACAACGTGTTTTTGAGCGTAGTGGAATCGTTGATTCGCCAGGTATGGTGCAGCTGGTAGTGCGGCTGGTAGTAGTTGTCGGTCTCATCGTTGAATTCGCCGTAGTACGCAAGGGGGTTGTAGGTACGGTTCTGCGCCAACTGTTCACGTGTCGCGCCGGCATAGGCCATATGATTGCTGATCGGACCGCCGAAGAGCACGATACGAGTCGTTGTGCGCTCCCCACGCCTCACTCCGGACAGGTAGTAGCTGAAATAGTCCGCCCAGGCCTTGTCCCTGTAACCGTCCGATGTGATGCGTGAAAAGCGAGCATCGAAGTAGTACTTGTTCTCCACCGGACCGGATGCCAGGTGCGCACTCCAGCGTCGGGTGTTGTATGAACCGATCCCGTACTCCGCCGTCACCTCGGGTTCCTCGCTGAAAGACTGGGTTTGTACGTTGATCGTGCCGCCGACCGACGGCAGACCGTACGGCACCGCCGCCACACCTCGCTGAACCTGCACATCCTCCACGTTGGCACCGAAATCCGCCAGGTCGACCCAGTAAACGTAAAAGTCTTCCGGATCGTTCAACATCACACCGTTGAGATAGACCCCGATACGTTTGAAATCCACACCGCGCATAGTCAGGTAGCTGTAGCCGAGCGCATTGCCTGCATCGGTATAGGTTGTCAGGGAGGGTACCCCTTCAAGCGCCACGGGCAGATCCTGGCCGTAGTATCGTTGCTGCAGTTCGGCACGGTCGATGTTGGTGTATGGAGTCGTTGCCGTTGACTCTTCGAGACGGTCCATGCGCAGCACAACCCCCTCGGTGGGATGAACTCGGGGCTGGAGGCGAATCACCAGTTCTTCGTCAACAATCGGCGGTACCTGCATTTGCAGTGCTTCGGGATAATACGCCACGTGGCCCGCATGAATGGTATAGGTGCCTTCTTTCAAGCCGGTCAGCGTCCAGATACCCTCAGCAGTCGTCGATGTACCCACCTTCTGCCCCTCAACCCAGACATTGGCATCGGCAATCGGATCGCCGGATTCTCCATCCAGGATACGGCCGGACAAGCCGTACGCGACTGCAGTCGCCTGCACGAGAAGCAGCAACCCGACTACCGTCAGAACGACTCGAAGTGTGCTCAATCCCTTCCGCAGACCAGCTGCGATTCTTCCTTTTCCGGCAAACAGACATCTCGTGGTCATGGAAACCACCCTCCTTCAACGTAAAAAAACGCCTGCCGGATAATCCGACAGGCGTATAAACATCGGGCGGAAAACAACGCAATCAAACGTTTCCGTAGCCGCCCTTCCCTACGCCGGTATGATCCGGATCAGGTTCCTCGGGTATGATCTCAGGCCCGCGGTTTGAACGGGCCACCCCGGAACGGTTAACAGAAAGCTAACTCACCTTTTCATGCCACCGCAAATGAATGTGCCTCCATCCTGTTAAGAGATATCAATGCTTTACGCTTTCAATGGAGCCGGCACGACGCAGCATCTCCATCCCGCCGGCAAATTCGAGCACATGCTCCCCGTAGATATCCCGCAAGCGATCCACGGCACTGAACAGACCGTTGAGACGTTCTGCTTTGGGGGTTTCAAACATATCTTCCTGCAATCCCTGACACTCTTCGCCCGGTCGGAAGAGGTGTCCGACACTGACGCCGATCAGGCGAACTGAGCCGTCCTCTTCACGCCATATCTCATCCAGAAGGCTTTGTCCGACACGGAAGATGGTGAACGGGTCACTGGTCGGGTGATGGAGTTGTCGCTGGTGTGTGCGCGTTCGAAACTGAGAGGACCGCAGCTTTAGGATCACCAGGGTGCCGACATACTTGTCCCTGCGCATCCGCCTTGTCGCTTTGTCCACCAGCTGCAGCAAACGAGCCAGCAGAGTATCTCGATTCTGCACATCCTCGTGAAACGTGTGCTCATGTCCCATGGACTTGTCATCGACACGCTCCTCAAGGGGGGTAATTTCGCTTTCGATTTCCCCGCGGATGATGCGTCGCAATGCTTCCCCGTATTTTCCCAGCCGGTTCTGCATGACACGTACCGGGCAGTCGGCCAGTTCACGAATGGTATGAATCCCCATGTCGCTCAATACCTCTTCCGTTGAGGCGCCGACTCCCGGTATTTCCCGCACGGATAACGGCCCAAGAACGGAAAGGACATTATCGAGCGGCAGGATGGTCTGACCGTCCGGCTTGTTGAGGCCGGAGGCGATTTTTGCGGTGATTTTGTTCGGTCCCACACCGATGGAGACCGTCACCCCCAGGGTCTGGCGTACCTCCCTGCGGATCGTCTCTGCATACCTCCCCGGACCGCCCCAACGGTCCGCACAAGACGCAATGTCGAGGTACGCTTCATCGATACTCGCCGGTTCCACACTCGGGCTGTATTTCCTGAATATCGCCATCACCTGGATCGAGACCCAGGAGTATTTTCCGCCGTGCGTACGTACATAGATCCCGTTCGGGCAGAGCAGGCCGGCCTTGGTCAATGACATGCCCGCATGTATGCCGTACTTGCGCGCCTCGTAATTCGCCGTTGTGACCACACCCCGTGTGCCGGGTTGCCCTCCGACAATCACCGGCTTGCCGCGAAGCGCCGGGTTGTCCCGCTCTTCCACCGACGCAAAAAAGGCATCCATGTCCGCATGGGCAACCAGTTTTGTCTTCTGCGGCTTGCGTTCTCTGGGCACCACTTCATCCTGCAGACGTTGCCGCAATTCCGGCCGCATGATCATCTTCCTATCCCCCTTTCATCTAACCCACAAGGCAGACACGCGACAGGGTCCAGACACGGGAATCACGATTGTACATCACCTCGTAAACATCCGGTCCGGAGGTCATCACGGAAAAGTGATCATGCCGTGTCCGTCCCTCGTCCGTTACCCACTCGCCATTGACGCGCTCGATGCGGTAGACACGATCGCGCCAGCGAAACTTGAGCGGTTGCAGCCTGCCTTCACGGAACAGGGCGATCATCTCCACCTTGTCACCGATCTCCTCATAATGCATACAGGCCTCCTGCCGGACAAATCAACGTCATCCGCGTCTCCACCCCGATTCTGCCATGCAAAGCAGCGATGCGGTATTGGACTGCCGTCGCATGCCACTTCACATATACTGTTCAAGTGTTCACCTGCAAGATACGACTCCTTTGCGCCATATACAAGTGTTCACTATCTTTCGGAGGCCAACGAGGAAGGAGTCGAACTGTCCCGGATGTGCTCAGAACATCGCGCCGATCCTTGCGCGGAACGTGATGCCGTCATCAGGGAAGCGTGCACTGCGAGCGACTTCGAAGCGTACGATCTGGAGATAGGGTATGTGCAGTACGACAGCGGTGCCGTAACCGAGATCCCAGCCGTCCTTGTCGATCGCGCCGGTCGGGTCGTTGGCAGTTTCATCCGCTCCGCCGATGCCGGCAAGATCGGCAAAAAAGACATGCGAAATGCCGAGGAAAAGGTCGCGGGTGTAGTCGTTCACCGGGTCGAACATTGGTATACCAAAGTAACGGCGTTCGAGCAGATCGGAGCGCCATTCAAGGGAGAGGCGTCCGAAGCGATTGCCTTCCAAGAGACGGTCTCTGCCGGTACGGATCAAGGATTCGGTGCGGTTGGAAATGTATCGTCTGTAAGCGGGCGAGTCGCCGAAGGTATATCCGACTCTCCCTTGTCCTGCGATGATAAACCGATTCGAGATGCGTATGTAGCGAGAAAGCGAGAATGACGGTCGGATGTAGGCGATCTCGGGTCCGTCCAGGGAACGTGCGAACTCGACACGAGCGACGGCATAATACCCCTGGTCCGCCCAGGGCTGGTAATGTCGTGTATCAAGTGCATGGTGAAACGAGATGACTCCGAGACGGTCATCGTCCCCGGAAGTCGCGTTCACGGTAGAACCGTCTTCCAGGGGTGTGAAATGGAGCATCTCGACACCCAGGCGGATCCCGAAATTGCGTTGCAGGTCCAGCCAGCGGCCGGTTTCGACATACAGGCTTGCATGTCTTGTGTTCAAACCGTCGCTACGGGCGATATAGAGCGGATCGCTCTCGAAGTTGGCGCGTGCCGCCCATTCCATGTACCAGTTCTTACCCTGGAACAGGTAAGGAATCTGCCATTCGATCAAACCGCCGTCCGCTCCCCCGGTCCAGGTGGAAACCGAAAGGGATTCGCGTCTGCCGCGGAAGTTGAAGTGTTCAACACGCAATCCGTAGGTGCTGCGAGTCCAGTCCTCTTCTTCCACGGAAAGATAGAATCCGGGCCAGATGTACCAGAGCTCGGTGACGTTGATTTGAAGCGTAGAGGTGTCGACGGCACTGTCGGTGCTCAGTTCGACACGGCTGAAGAGGTTGAGGGAGTTGAGTCGGTCACGGTTCTCCTTGAGACGTGCATCGGTCGCGCGGATGCCGTGGGCCAGAGAGATTTCGTTCAGGATCACGAACGGTTTGGTGAGGTGATTTCCCCGCACGATAACGGTATCGATCACAGGCCCTGCTTCGGGCTCCGGAGACGCTTCTGCATGTACTGTGAATGAGCCCCACAAGCACATCCAGAGAATGCACCCCATGCATACCCATTGCATGGGACGGTTACCAGCGATAGACAATCGCCATGGAATAGGTTTCCAGTCGGTAAAGCGCATCTCGGTTGCTGTCATCCACTGTTAACAGGCTGCCTTCAACCCGGAACTGTACGGGGCTTGCGGGTGTGGAGGTTAAACGAACTACCGGCCCCCGAGTTTCGTAACTGCGGTGGAGTCGGCGGGTGGCATCGCCTTCCGGGTTATTCTCCAGAATGAATTCCAAGCGGCGGTGAAACCGGTAGCCTGCGCGGACAGCAAGCCGGGGCATCAGACGTGTATCCAGAAACGCCGACAAAAAAAGAACTTCCGCTTCATCGGACAAGTCCTGGGTGAACGTCTCCCATAATAAGCG
>WJJA01000252.1 GCA_014729955.1 bacterium | reverse complement strand
GTAGTACAGCCCCCAGGCGGCGTTGAAGGACCAGTGCGGCAGGAAACGCCGGCTTAACGACGCGCGCGGGCCGAGGGCGTTCCGCTCGGAAAAGTCGAGGTCGTCATAGCGAAGGCCGGCCGTGAGGTCGAACGATCCAAGCGGCCGCCATGTGTATTGCACATAGGTCGCGTACTGCAGCGCGATTTCCCGAACATCTTCCACCTGATCGTCATAGCGAAAGACATCCGGTTCGTTGCCTGGATCCGGGCCGAGGAAGTCATCGTTGTAGAGAATCGAATCGCCCCTGATGAACGCTTCACGGTGATAGGTAATCGGCTTGAAGGTCACGCCGGCGGAGAGACGATCCTCTCCGAATCCGCGTCCGACCCAATGCAGGTGAAACTGGTCATGCGCGAGGGTGCGACGATTGGCGACATCCTTCCGCAAGGTGTGCTCGTCCTCGCCGGTCTGGATCTGCGAGTAATAGTTCCAGCGGTTGAAGGCAAAGGAACGGCCGACGATGAGATCGGTGTAACCCGGACCCCACAGGCTGCGCAGCCGTGCGCCGACCAGGTAGCGTGTGGTGTTCAGGTCGAGTGCATCGATCCCCACCGACAGGTCGGCGTTCTCGTCCTCTTCGTCCGGATCGGGCGGATCGTTGCGGGCGCTGTCTTCCAGGTAAAGGCCGTTCAGGGTGAGAATGTGACGGGGGGTGATGTCGTAGACCGCTTTGAACTGGCCGTTCCAGTACGCGGGCCAGGAACTGACGCCGGCGGATTCTTCCGGGATCAGGTCGAGGTAGGATTTACGGATCGAGGCGAGGAAGCTGCCGCGCCCCTCCTGGATCGGACCCTCGGCGTACGCACCGGCTCCGGCCATGCTGAGCGACAGCTCACCGCCGAACTGTTCACGATTGCCCTCGCGCAGTTCCAGGTCAAGCACACTTGACAGGCGGTCGCCGTAGCGCACGGAAAACCCGCCCGACGCAAACGTGACATCGCGCAAAAATTCGGTGTTGAGCGCGTTGATCGGGCCGCCTCCGCCCTGCACCTCATCGCCGATGGTGAGGTGATTGGTGTTGCCGACTTCAAGACCATCGATCACCGTGAGGTTCTCGGACGCGTCTCCTCCGCGCACGATGATCGCGTTGTCCTGATCGTTGTCGCTCACCACGCCCGGCAGGGCGCGCACCGCCCGCTGCACATCCTCGACCGCCCCCGGCGCACGGCGAACTTCCTCATAGCGCAGGTTACGCACCGACGTGGGCATCTCCGGGGTGGATACCTGGAATTGCTGCGCAGTGACGGTGACCGCTTCGCTCTCTACCGCGGAAGGATGAAGCAGAAACTCCAGCCGCGCGGGCCTTGCCGGACTGACGTTGATTTCATGTTGCGTCTGAGGTGTATAGCCGACCGCCGAGGCGCGCAGGGACCATGTACCCGGCTGGATGTGCAGAATTACGAAACGACCTTCGAGATCCGTCGCAGCGCCGCGATTTGTGCCGAGTACAATCACATTAGCGCCGGCGACGGACTCCCGTGTGGAGGCATCACGCACCACGCCTGTGATTTTCGCCAAATGCCGTGTCGGTGCATCCTGCGCAAACGCATTCTCCCCAAAACACAGAAGGGATCCGATCAGCACCGCGATCGACAGGAGGAGCAGAATCCACCACAGAACCAGAAGTACCCTGCGAGACAGAGTGGCCATGGGTTGTTGCTTGTTGTGCTGCATCGAACCGTTCTCCCGGAAAGTTCTTATGAGTGTTCATCGTGGAAAGCCGGCATCGGGAGGTAAAGCCCGAATATTTCACGAGTTCAAACTGCGTCAGATGTGAGGCGCGAAGGATGAAGCTGTATGGCAATACCGCGAATCCTTCGCAACAAAGCAGATGAAACAGTTGGGACCTCCCGAAGGGGGAATGAGAAAATGTGTTTGGCTTGGACACAATCTGTGCCGGTAAAAAACTGCATGTCGTAATACTATCTTATTGTTACTATAGTTTTTAGAAAAGACTGTTCTCGCCATTCATGAAGTATTCGGGATAGTAGTGTTGAATGGGGGGAGCGGTCGCCCGTGCCGATGGGAACGAACCTGCCGGATGGCAGTTTGCACGTCCATGCCGGTGGGGATGGACCTTGGGACCGGGAATCGTATGCTACGGGTTCTTCGTAGGTAGAACGGTGACGAGAACGCTTGATGATTTGTTGTAAGAACGTCACTGGCACTCATACACCTGCGGTGCATGAGTACGACTCTTCGTTTCGGTTCCGGCTTCCGGGGAATGACTTGTTTCAGACAGTGTGCTTCTGCCGGTACTCCGAGGGGGGCACGCCGACATGCTTCTTGAAGGTCTGGTTGAATGAAGACTTGGAGCGAAAGCCTGCGTCGAAGGCAATCGCCAGCATCTTCAGGTTTTGTTTCTCCGGATCGACGAGATCGCGCTTCACCTGTCCGACACGATACCCGTTGACGAAGTCGAAAAAGTTTTGACCCATGCGAGTGTTGATCACTTCGGAGAGGTTATGGGGAGAGACATCGAGGCGGTCCGCGAGCTGTTTCAGGGTGAGATCGCTGTCGGTGAAGAGGTGGTCTGACTCCAT
>WJJA01000251.1 GCA_014729955.1 bacterium | reverse complement strand
GTCGGGGATTCCGCGATCTCCCGTGCGATCAAACTTAACGTCATCGCTGCCTCACGGCTGTTGGTTACCCTCTCTGCTCGAAATGAGCGAGTCTCCCGCTAAAAAGAAAAAAGATAGTGAAAGGGGTCACATGTGGCAAGGAGCCCGGAGACAAGAGCGCGACATACACCCACTCCCCGGTTCTGTCAGAACCGCCGGATTTCGCGATCAGATCCGTGTGCATCAACACTGTCGGTACACTTGCACTTTCAAACCATTGAACCCCATGTTAGCTTTGAGCCGGTACATACGGGAGAACCATCCTATGCCCTCGAAAGCGGATCGTCACGGCAAAGTCCTGGTCGTCGACGACGATGAGGACATCCTTGTCGCGGCACGACTGCTCCTGAAGCAGCACATCAGTGTGGTCCACACCGAGCGTGACCCGAACAAAATCCCTTCACGCATGAAAAGCGAAGGATACGATGTCATTCTGCTCGACATGAATTTTACCGAGGACACCACCACCGGGCGAGAAGGTTTCCTCTGGCTGGAACGTATCCTCGAGATCGATCCGACGGTGATCGTCATCCTTATCACGGCATTCGGCGACGTTGAGATGGCGGTCAAGGCCATCAAGCTCGGCGCGATGGATTTCATCACGAAACCGTGGCAGAACGAAAAGCTTCTGGCGACCGTGAACGCGGCTCTCGCTTTGCATGCCGGCCGTCATGAAGCAAATCGTCTTCGCGATATCAGCGAAGCGCTCGCCGAGGGGCTGGACCGCAGCTTCCGAGACATGATCGGCCGCTCGCCCGCCATGCTACGTGTCTTCGAGACCATTGAAAAGGTCGCGGCGACGGATGCAAACGTACTGATCCTGGGCGAAAACGGCACCGGTAAGGAGCTGGTGGCACGTGCGATCCATCGGCGCAGTCCCCGTGCCGAGGAAGCCTTCATCACCGTGGACATGGGAGCCCTGACGGATACGCTGTTTGAAAGTGAACTGTTCGGGTATGAGAAGGGTGCCTTTACCGACGCCAAGCGTGACAAACCCGGCCGTTTTGAAGTCGCTGACCACGGTACCCTGTTCCTGGACGAGATCGGCAATGTGCCGCCGTTCCAGCAGTCCAAGCTGCTGAAGGTGCTGGAACAGCGTGAAGTGGTGCGTCTCGGATCGACTCGAGCGCGCGAGATCGATATCCGCCTGATCTGCGCGACCAATCGTGACCTGCACGAGATGGTCGCCGAGGGCAGCTTTCGGCAGGACCTGATGTATCGTATCAACACCGTGGAAATTCACCTGCCGACACTGCGGGAACGTGACGACGATATTCTCCTGCTGGCACATCACTACCTTGAGGTCTACGCACGCAAGTACAACCGCGGAGAGATGAGCTTCCGTTCGGATACCGAGACCAAACTGAAACGCTATCACTGGCCGGGCAATGTGCGGGAACTGCAGCATGCGATCGAGCGGGCCGTCATTCTGACCGATTCGCAAGTGCTGGCACCGGAGGATTTTCTGCTCGCCCCGCCGCGCGGGGAAGAAGCGGACGATCTGCTGGAGATGGACAACTACAACCTGGAAGAGGTGGAGCGTCGTGTCATCGAAAAAGCACTGCGCCGTCACGAAGGCAACATCAAACGTGCCGCTGATGAGCTGGGCCTGACACGCACCTCGCTCTACCGTCGACTGGAAAAACATGGCCTTTAGCCGGTTCCGCATCCTGCTCGGGGTGCGCCTGGCCGGTATCGCGCTCACCCTGTTTCTCTGCTTCTACCTCTACTTCGCCACGGAGTACCGTGTCACCCTTGTGCTTGGCCTGCTGCTGATTGTCTGGCAGTTTTTCGGCCTGGCTCATTATGTCGAACGCACCGAGCGCGACACAGCACGTTTTCTTTCCGCCATTCGCCACGAAGACTTTTTCGAAACCTTCGGCAGCAAACGGAGCCCGTCCGCGAAAGAGCTGCACGATTCTTTCGCACGAGTGATGCGGGATTTTCGCCGCGTTCGTGCGGAGCGTGAAATGCAGTACCAGTACCTGCAGACCGTGGTGCAGCACATCGGCACAGGATTGATGGCCTTCGACCGTGCCGGCAATGTCGATCTTGTGAACAATGCTGCGCGCAAGTTGCTGCGACGCAACAAGGTCCATCACCTTGAAGACCTCGCCCCCCTCGGCGAGGATTTCATCAGCGGCCTCAAGGAATTAAAGCCGGGACAGCAACAGACCTTCAAGCTCGAACCGAACGGCGACACCGTGCAGCTGGCGATTTACGCCACCGAATTTCGACGTGAAGGCAACGCCTACACCCTGATCAGCCTGCAGAACATTCAGCGCGAGCTGGAAGAGACCCAAATGCAGGCATGGCAGGATATGACTCGTGTGCTGACGCATGAAATCCGCAATTCGATCACGCCGATCGCTTCGCTTGCCTCCACCACCCGAGGTCTGCTGGGAGAACAGGAAGGCGAAGGCATTGAAGCCGAAGAGGCGGAAGATGCAAGACTTGCTGTTTCCACCATTGAACGTCGCAGTCAGAGCCTGTTGCGCTTCGTGGAATCGTTCCGCCGACTGTCCCACATCCCCAAGCCGCGCATACGGATCGTGCCCGTGCGTGACCTGGTCGGCCATATCGAGCACGTATACACCGCCCAACTTGCAGAAAAGGGCATCGAAGCCGTCTTTGAGGTGGACCCGGAAACTCTGGAAGTGGGAGCGGACCCCGAGCTGATCGAACAGGTGTTGATCAACCTCGTCCTGAACGCCATCCAGGCGATGGACGGGCGCGAGGGTTCACGCCTCGAGGTGCGCGGACGAATCGGCGACCGGGGACGTGTGACCGTAGAAATCATCGACAACGGCCCGGGCATTCGTGACGATATGCGCGACAAGGTTTTTATCCCCTTCTTCACCACCAAGAAAGAAGGCTCCGGCATCGGTCTCGCCTTCTGCCGCCAGATCATGCGTCTGCACGGCGGTGCCCTCACCCTCCAGTCTGAACCGGACAGACGGACCGTGTTCGCCCTGGTCTTCTGAAGCATTCAGGGATTCGTGCAGCACAAACCCCTTTTGTATCAATCGATCAAACAGGCACGCCTTTTGCTAAAGGATACCCGCATCGACATGCGGAGTGTTCAGGGCTGTAGTTCAAGGTGTTCAAACTTCTGCCGTCCCGTGTTTTCAAATCCCGCCTGATCGTCGAACCGGATCGATACCCCGATATGTTCCAGGCGTTCTGCGAAAGGCGATGTGACGGCGTACAAGTTCGGATGACCAAACATTGTTGCACGGCCGGCTTGACAAATCCGATATTGTCGGCCACCTGCATCGGGCATTCCTGGAACTCAAGTCGATTGTAGTAGAAGCGGCTCTTCGCTTCCCAAACAAGTAGCGTTTTACTACAAAACGTGCTTTCCAAGGAAAAGGGAGTAGGAAATGATGAAGGATTTGCAGTTGAAAGCATTGGACGGCGGGACGACTACGGTCAGCGGGGACAAACTCAGCGTTCTTGAGGCGCAGTTCGACGGTATCCTGCTCACACCCGATGATCCGACATACGGCCGGCATTGCGAGATCTGGAACGGCATGATCCAGCGTCGACCAGGTCTCATTGCCCGATGCACGGATACTCAAGACGTGCAATCGATTGTGCGTTTTTCGAAGACTCACAACCTCCTGACTTCGGTCCGGGGAGGCGGTCACAACGTTGCGGGATATTCTCTTTGTGACGGCGGTGTCGCAATCGACATGTCGCCGATGAACCGTGTCGATGTTGATTCGGAGAAGAAGATTTCTCATGTCCAGGGCGGTGCGACGCTTGGTGATATGGACAGAGCTTCGCAGCAGCACGGTCTCGCCACTCCCGTGGGTGCGGTCTCAGCGACCGGCATCGGAGGACTTGCCTTGAACGGCGGATATGGCTTCCTCAGCAACTTGTACGGCATGACTTGCGATAACATCCTTTCTGCTGAAATCGTGACCCCGGAAGGCGAAATCCTGGAGGTGAACGGGACGGAGCATGCCGAGCTTTTATGGGCCATCCGCGGTGGAGGAGGCAACTTTGGTGTAGTGACCAGGTTCGATTTCCGTCTCTACCCGGTGGGGCCGGAGGTAAGGGTGGTCTTCTGCCTTTACGATGCAGCAGACGGCCTGTCGATTATGCGCAAGTGGCGTGACCTGAACCAGGCTGCGCCCGACGAGATCGGCACTCTTCTATCGCTGGGTACGGTACCGGTTTCCGACCAGTTCCCCGAGGAGATTCACGGCCGCGATTTCGTTCTGGTCGTAGCGATGTACGGCGGCGAACAGACGCAAGGGGCAGAAGAGATGAAGCCGTGGCAGGAGCTGGGACCGGTGCTTGCAGACTTTTCTGCAAACATGCCGTATCTGGAGGCGCAGCAGCTCTTCGATGAGGACTACCCGGACGGTCTGAGGTATTACTGGAAATCGCAGTATACCGATACGCTGGACGACCATCTGATGGAGAAGCTCCTGAAGCGCAGTCGTGTAAAACCGTCGGTTCTTTCAACCATCGACATCTGGTGCTGTCGTGGTGCGATTGCGCGTCGTGATCCGAACCACGGCAGCTTCGCATACCACGAGCAGGGGTGGATGGTGAATGTTGAGGCGAATTGGGAGTGCGAAGAGGATGATCATGCGAATATGACATGGTCTCGCGAAACTCTTGCAGAAGTGCCGGTGACTGACGGCCTGCGAGTCTATCCGAATTTCCCCGGACTGGTGGAAGGTGGATTGGAAGACGCTCGCAATGCCTGGGGTACAAACTACCTGCGTCTTGCTGTAGTGAAAGCCGAAGTGGATGCAGACAATCGCTTCCG
>WJJA01000250.1 GCA_014729955.1 bacterium | reverse complement strand
CGATGTCGTCGCATACAGCGGCGATACGGGTGCCGGTCCGCCTCATCTGCATTTCGAAATGCGACGGGGGATGAGCCGTCCTTACAATCCCATGCTCGACGGCTTTGTCGTGCCGGATTCGCGAGCGCCGGTGGTGCGGCGTGTTGCGATGCGTCCGCTTGAACCGGAAGCGGAAGTGGAAGGCGATCTCGGGGTGGTGCTGAAACGTGTGCGCAATGATGAAGCCGATCCGATCCACTTCTACGGCAAGGTCGGAGTGTCCGTGGATGTAGCTGATTACCAGGAGGGCGGCTGGTATCGTCTGAAGCCCAAGCGTATTGAGCTGTACCTGGACGGTGTTCTGATTCATGTGAACGAACCGAAATCCTACCTCTACAAGCAGAGCAAGCAGTCCCGGCTGAACTATGACTTTCGACTGGAACGTCTTGGTTACCGCAAGTTCCAGAACCTGTATATACTGCCGGAGAACGACCTCGATTTCTACGACCGTTCCCTGCACGGCGGCATAATCGACAGCCGTTCACTCGAACCCGGCGAGCATGTGCTGAAATTCAGGGCCGTCGATTTCGGTGGACAGGTGGATTCGGCCTTCTGGACGGTGAACGTGTTGGCTCGACCGCTGCTGGCACCGACCATGCTCTCCCATGGTCCACTCAGCCCGGCCTCGCAGCAGCCGGAAACGACCGAAAACGCGACGATCAACATGACGTTGCACGGATTTGCGGCACGTGTCGAGGTCAACGGCGCTCCAGCAGGCCTCGAGAAACTGGTTGCGGTCACCGAACCGCTCGGTTTGCGCAGTGTGATGAACCGTGACGGTCGAGGTACATGGATCGGCCGTATCATCCTGCCGGAACAGGTGAACGGCGGGGTTCGCTTTGCTGTGGAAGGCCACACCAACGGTTCCAGTTACCTCGTGGCAGATACGACAATTGTTCTGCACACCTTCCAGCCGCGGAAACGGCAGGCCTGGTCCACACGTGACGGAGCGTTCGGCCTGGAGGTCGATTACGGCGATTTGTTCTTCCCGATGATTGCGTCCATCCAGCGTCTGCCGATGGAAGAGGGCACGCTTACGCCGGTCTATCGCATGCGACCGTGGGATCACCCTTTCTCCGGTGCCTTCAAGATCTCCTTCCATGTCCGCGATATCCCCTGGGATACCACTGCAGTCGTCTGCTATCGCGATGCGGTGCATGAAGGCGACTGGCATTCGCTCGGGAACTTTCGTGAAGCGGACGGCCTCACCTTGTCCGCCTGGCCGCTCTCGATGGAGGATTTCACGGTCCGGCAGGACACTACGGCGCCCCTTATCCGCTATGCGACACCTCAGGACGGCGCGGTTCTCAAGGACCGCCGTCCAGAGATCTCCGCAGTCATCTCAGACGACTTTTCCGGCATCGATCTGGAGCGGGTCAGCTTCACCCTCAACGGCGATGAAGTGATCTGGATGTTCGATCCCGACCGGGCACGCGTCATCTTCGAACCCTGGACCGATTTGCCGCCTGGAGAGTATACCTGGCACCTGGAGGTCGGAGACGGGGTCGGGAATCATACCATCCTTGAACAGCGGTTTACAATCCAGTAGCACGCCTCTTGATTCTTCCGTAAATGGCTATATTCGAATTTTCAATGGCTTATAACTGATGTGTGAAGGCGCGTTGCAAAGGCATTCTAACTCTCTTATCAGAGTCCGTTTTTTCGCTTCCATATTGGCTCATCCTGCCAAAACGGTGTTATAGTGCTTACATTAATCATTTACATGATTGGTTCACGTCTTGCTGTATTTCGGTTCCGCTTCCATGGATGACTTGAGGCCGGGTACCTCATTTCTACGGCCGACAGGCTTATACCGGAAGTTGACAGAATCGCATCAGGGAGGAATGCGGCATGAGGAATAAGGCCTTCTCTGCGTTGGTTGTGGTGCTCTTACTGCTGCCGATCACTGCCTTCGCGGCCGGAGATGACGGGGGTCACCGTGTCATCTTCAACATTGCACTTTGCATGGTGGCGGCCAGTGTACTCGGCATCTTCGTGAAAGCACTCCGTCAGCCTCTGATCCTGGGTCACATTCTCGCCGGTGTGCTCATTGGTCCCATCGGAATTGGATTGATCAAAGATCACCATGAGATTATCACCATTGCCGAAATCGGCTTGATCCTTCTGCTGTTCATGATCGGCCTGGAAATTGACCTGAAGAAAATGCTGGCTTCCGGCAAGCTGGTGATTATCCCGGGACTTCTCCAGTTTCCGATCACATTGGGCCTGGGTTACCTGATCCTGGGACTCCTGGAAAACGTGGGATTGACCTTTGGCGCCGGGACATTTGCGCGGTTGTATGTCGCAGTGGCGATCTCGATCAGCAGTACCATGATCGTGGTCAAGCTGCTGTATGAGAAATTCGAGCTTGATACGCTGCCGGGGCGTATTACGCTCGGTATTCTCGTTTTCCAGGACATCTGGGCGATCATCGTGCTCGCGATTCAGCCGAACCTGGCCGATCCCAATGTTGTTAGCCTGTTGAGGACGTTTGGGTCGGGCGGCGTTCTGGTGCTGGGCGCTCTCCTTCTGAGTCGTTTTGTACTGCCGATTGTTTTCAAGTCAGCCGCCAAACTGCCCGAATTGATGCTGATCCTCTCCCTGGGATGGTGTTTCCTGGTCAGCCTTGTAGCGTCGATCCCGGCTGTCGGGCTGTCAATGGAGATGGGTGCCCTGATTGCGGGTGTTGCTCTCGCAACCTTCCCCTACAACATGGACGTGAACGCCAAGATTCTCAGTTTGCGTGACTTTTTTATTACCCTCTTCTTCGTCGCGCTCGGCATGCAGATTCCGATACCGCAGTGGAGTATGATCGTCAAAGCGCTGGTGATTGTCGCGCTTGTGCTTGTTTTGCGTGGTGTGGGTATCTTCGGGGTATTGTCGGTGTTGCGCCCCGGGCATCGGATCGCCGTTCTGCCATCCTTGAACCTGAGCCAGATCAGCGAGTTTTCGCTGGTGATCGTCTCGCTCGGTATTGTATATGGTCATGTGCAGGGGGAGACTCTCTCACAGGTGATCTGGGTGTTCTCAATCCTGGCGGTCTTTTCCACGTACTTCATTCTCTATAATCATAATTTGCAGAATTTTATCAGTAGAACGTTGCGCGCGATCGGCTGGAACGATCTGACAAAGATCGAGGAAGAAGAGAAAGCAGAAGAGCATTATCCGATCGTGATTCTGGGCTTTTTCAGGACGGCCAGCGCGTTTCTGGAGGATGTCAAACAGAATCGTCCGGAGCTGTTGGAGAAGATCAAGGTAATCGACTTCAACCCGGTGGTGAAGCAGCACCTCGATAAGATCGGCGTAGCCAATGTGTATGGTGATATCGGCGATATCAACACCCTTCACCACGCTGAGATCGAGGAGGCTGAAGTGGTGCTGAGCACGATCCCCGACCCGATCCTGAAAGGTGTATCCAACGAGAAGTTTATCCATATTGTCCAGGAACTGGCGCCGGGCGCGAAAATCTTCGTCACGTCGGAACGGCCGTCACAGACGCTTAAGCTTTACCAGGTGGGCGCTGATTATGTGATCCAGCCTTCAAAAATGGCCGGCACATCGGTGTACTATGCAGTGGACAATGCTCTGCGCGGTGACCTGGAAGCACTTAAGGAAAAAGAGATCAACTTCGTTTCGAAGCGGCAGGAGGTACTGTCGTAAACCGACAGGTTCATCCGGCTCGGACTCGCTGAGTCCGGATCCGTGAAGCGTCTAACGCCACCGGCGTTTGGTCACCCAATACCCCGTCGTGCGGTCGCCGTGTCCTGCTGCCTCCCCGGAATCGGCGACTCGGGGCTACCTGTTACGCCTATTGTGCCGGCCTCAGAGCGTCTCACCGACACCGGCGTAGAAGAAGAGGTGCCCGCCCGGTGTAACCGCCGCATCCAGGGTTGCGACCACGTTCGGGGGCAGAACGAAACGCAGGCCCAGTCCCGATCCGATGCGTGTACGATGCCAACCGAAGTCCGGGTCTCCGGTGGTGCCGATGTCCGAGAATCCGACCAGCTCGACATTCATCGTTTGCACCGGTACAATGTCCCACACCGACCGTGCAATCTCAAACGGCCGTGTCCAGCCGCGAAGCAGGGTCCAGTGCCATTGCACGCGCTGGGCGACCAACCGACGTCCGAAGTAACGCCATCGGGAGAGTCCACGCAGCAGGTTTTCACCCCCGAGCGACGATTGCACCGGAGGCGGTGTGTTCCACTGCCAACTTCCCAGCACACGCGCGTAGACCCTGTGATCGGAGGAAATCAGCGGGAATGTGTATGACGCAAATAGATCGAATTGTGCATCCGGTTTCGGCGTAGCGTGACGAGTGCCCGCGGAACGCCCAGCGCGTGCGGAAAGGTCCACTACATAGCCCTTGAGGGGGCGGATCGGATTCGTATTGCTGAGTCGTGTACGCAGACCGGCGAGCAGGACGGAACCATCATCGAGTTGCGGAAGACCGATCGTCGGGAGCGGTAGGTCCTCGCTGATGCTTACATCAAGAGTGAACCGTGACCGCCACAGGGTAGAAGGTCCGAGTTCGATCTGTGAGGCGACACGATACAGCGCGGAGATGTCGACGATCAGTTCATCCACGGTTGCATCGGCGATCGCGTCGGGGGTGTCGCCGGTGAAGGGATAGGCTTCACGCAGACGACGGTCATACCGTATCCTGCCGACATGCTGCGCCCGGCGTGTCGGAATTTCACCGCGTATGTATGCATGG
>WJJA01000249.1 GCA_014729955.1 bacterium | reverse complement strand
GGCGTCTACTTCTTCCGGATCTCGGGCGGGGGAGAAGAGCGCTGGGGCAAACTGATGATGCTGGACTGAGGAGGGCGACGCGATGAAAGGCAGAACGATGCGAGCGGCCGCCCTTCTTTCGGCGGCGATACTGATGACGGCGATGCCGGTATTTGCCGAAGGGTACGGCGGGTATGCCGGTGCATTCCTGCGTATGGGCGCCGGTGCGCACGGCACCGCGCTTGGCGATGCGGGCACAGCCGCCGCAATGGGGGTCGAACAGGCACACTACAACCCCGCGGGATTGCCGTACGCTCCCAACAACGAAGCGCATATCGGGTACCATGTGCTTTCCCTGGACCGGCGACTGGCTCATGTCGGTGCGATGTACCAGCTTCCGCAACTGCATTACTGGGAAGCGCCGATGCGAACCTATCGCCTGTTCAAACCCGAAGCCGGTGCAACAAAAGGCCTGCTTTCGACCAGGCATTCCCGCAAACCCGGTGTGAAGGAAGTGAAACCGAGTGAGTATGCCCCGGCGGTGGTGCGTGCCGCGCTGAACCTCGCCCAGACCGACCAGGAAGCGTCCATGGATTGGGTGCCTGTCCTGGTCATCGACGGGAAGACCTACGAAGCTCCGCCGCTGCGCGAAGTAGTTTTACAGCTTGCGGCAACCCTTCGCGAAGAGGGGATCCGGGACGAAGACCGTGCGCTGAAGGAACTTCGCCTCGCGCACGGCCGCATCCAGTACAAACCGGCGGCGATCGCGCTTCGATGGACCCATGCAGGCACCGGAGATATCGACGGTCGAGGTCTGGACGGCACTCACTACGGTACCCTGGACGGCTTTTTCGAAAACCGGTTCTCCCTGTCCTTCGGCGTGAAGGCGATGGACAATCTTTCGATCGGTGTGACCGCCGGCGTGCTGTACGGTGTCTTTCCGGGCATCAAGGACGACGGCGGATCAATCAGCAGCCTGACCTTCGGTGCCGATGCCGGAATCCAGTATCGTCCCCTCATGCACCATGACGTACCCGCCCGTCTCGAAACCCTGGTGCTTGGAGTTGCGGCATACGACCTGGGAGGCAAGCATTCCTGGAATACCGACGGGTATTGGTCGCAGGGTACTACACAGGTGGACGAATTTCCCCGACGCTACAGGGGAGGGCTGGCCTGCAGTCCCGTGCGATGGGTGCAGGCGTATGCTGACCTGGAAACCGACCTGGAAGACTTGTTGCGCCCGAAAGCCGGTGCGAGCGCGCAACTGATGGGACCGGACGGCGGTTTGCTGATGCGTGAGGCGATGGATTACAGCCTGGCACTGCGTGCAGGGTACGACCGTGATCGGCCCACCTTCGGTATCGGGTTGGGCTTCAAAGTTGCCGGTCTTGGAAAGACACGACTGGATTATGCCTTTGTGCCGGAGCCGGTCAGTCCTGAACCGACGCAAATCATCTCCTGGCGCTTCGGGTTTTAGGCGGGACAGAGACGATATGTTGGCGATTGCCCGGTCAAGCCCGCCGGCGGCACCGCGAGCGCAACGAGCGGTTTTACTTGGCATTGAAGGCTGTTTGAACGCACATTTACGGTTTATGGATAGTGAGTTGAGACGATGAGACGTTCGAACGAAGACGCGATGATGATGGAGCGGCATAAAACAAGGCAGACTCGGGCTTTTCCGGGAATCGAAGCGCTGACAGCGACCCTGCTGCTGTTTCTTTCAGCGACCGGATACGCCGCCACCGGAGGTGCCTGGTTGGAGATCGGCGCCGGCGGACGTGCCGCTGCGCTGGGCGAGGCGATGACCGCGGCCGTCGAGGGTCCAACGGCCACCTACTGGAACCCGGCCGCCGTCGGCCTGGCCGGCAACCGTGCGGAAGTAATGCATGCGGCGTGGATCGGCGAAGCGAACAGCCAGTACCTGGCGACGGATTTCGATCTCGGTGCGTGGGGCCTCGGGTTCAGCGCGCTTCATGTCGGCATCGATGACCTCGAATTGCGGAGCGGACCTTCAGCAGAACCGGAAGGGTCGTTTCAATCTCGAAATATTGCTCTCGGTTTCAGTGTGGCGCGTGCGCTGCCGATCAAAAGCCTCAGGCTGGGTGTCAGCGGGCGCTATCTGAAGGACAAGCTTTACATGTACGATGCCGAGGGGTATGCCTTCGATATCGGCCTGCTGCAGCGCGGCCTTTTAAAGGGGCATCTCGATGTCGGTCTGAGTGTTCGCCACCTGGGCGAGATGGGGGCACTGAAGACCGAGGAATACGACCTGCCGGTGACCTACAGCGCCGGGGTACAATACCATGTCCTGCGCATGGGTATCGTTGAACCGTCTGTGATGCTGGATGTGGTGCAGGTCGCGGACTACGATCTCAGCCTGCGGGGCGGGCTGGAAGTCAAGGTAAGCGAGTATTTCTACGCCCGCGGCGGGTACGCCTCCGGATATGACGCGCGCGGTGTGAGCGGCGGCTTCGGCCTGCAATGGAACGGCTGGCGCTTTGAATATGCCTACACCCCTTTCACCGAAGACCTGGGGAATGCCCAGCGCTTCAGCTTCGGGATGCAATGGTAGTTGTAACACGATACGAACCAAAACATACAAACACCTGCAAAGGGTAAAAGAAGGAACAGGGAGATGGCGAAGTACAAGATCGCATGGCTGCCGGGCGACGGCGTCGGTAACGAAGTCATGGAGTGTACGCGCAAGGTGCTGGACGCGCTCGAGTTTGACGGTGAGTACATTCACGGGGACATCGGCTGGGAGTTCTGGAAGAAAGAGGGAAACCCCCTGCCGGATCGCACGCTGGAGATGATGAAAGACACGCACTGCGCTTTGTTCGGGGCGATCACCTCCAAGCCGCGAGACGAAGCGAACGATGAGCTGGAGCCGGCAATGCGCGGGAAGGGCTACGAATACTTCAGCCCGATCGTCCGTCTGCGTCAGGAGATGAACCTGCACACCGCGTTGCGTCCCTGTAAGGGCTACAAGGGCAATCCGCTGAACTACATGGACGGCATAGATATCGTCGTATTCCGTGAGAACACGGAAGGCTTGTATGTCGGTGTGGAGTACCATCCGGTACCGCACGACATGATGGAAACGATGGCGAAGTACCAACCCAAGGCAAAACGCTTCCTTCAGACGGCCGAGGAAGATATGGCGATGTCGTGCCGTATCGTGACACGCAAAGGGTGCGAATCGATCGTGCGTGGAGCGTTCGAATATGCGAAAAAGCACGGGCGCAAGTCTGTTACAGTGGTTGACAAGCCGAATGTGCTGCGTGAAACCGGCGGCTTGATGGTCCGCACCGCACGCAAGGTCGCAAACGAATACCCGGGCATCGATCTGTGGGAAACGAATATCGATGCACAGGCGATGTGGCTGGTTAAGAATCCGCACAACTACGAAGTGCTGGTCGCGGAAAACATGTTCGGCGACATCATATCCGACTTGAGCGCGCAGCTTGTCGGCGGTCTCGGCTTCGCGGCGTCCGGCAATATCGGCGACAACTACGCGGTCTTCGAACCGACGCACGGTTCCGCGCCGAAATACTACGGGCAGTACAAGGTCAATCCGACCGCGATGCTGTTGTCGGCGAAGATGATGCTCGACTGGCTTGGCGAGATGGATATGGCGAAAAAGCTGGAAGATGCGATCGCCCGGGTGATCGAGGAGGGCAAGGTCCGCACCTATGACATGGGCGGCTCGAACACCTCCCTCGAGATGACCGATGAAGTGGTCAAGTACCTGAAGTAACCGATATGGGCAGGCGTCCCATTCGATGCAGTCAATCGTTCGCCCGGGGCGCCGTTTGAGGGTCCCGGGCGTTTTCAGTTTCAGGAGCGGTGTGGTGGATCCAAACCGGCGAGTTAGCTGGATGCTTATGGGCAGCCTGATGTTGTTCGCCGGGTGTGATCTGTTTACGACACGCGACCCGGAAGATCCGATCAGCGGAGGCACTCCGGCGGAAATCGCCGCCGATCCCGATGAAGTTCCGGAGCGGTTGCGTGCCGCGCTGCAATTGCGTGATCCGGAGTTGTACCTTATCGTCATTGATGACAGCTTCCGATACGAGGCGACACCCTCCGCC
>WJJA01000248.1 GCA_014729955.1 bacterium | reverse complement strand
TCGGCTGCACCGCCGGAGCCGTCATCGATCACCGCGATCACCTCGCCGGTGTGCAACGTGTCGCCGACATCCCCCTTCAGCTTGACCACCTTGCCGCCGCGCGGGGAGGGGATGGTCACCGCCGCCTTGTCAGTCTCGACATCGCAAAGGGGATCGTCCTCACCGATTTCATCGTCCACGCCGACGTACCACTTCAGCAGTTCGCCCTCGTGAATGCCTTCGCCCAGATCGGGCAGTTTGAATTCAAACATGGTCGAATCCCCTTAGAAGTCGAGTGTTTCGGACATGGCGCGACGAATCTGCTTCGGTGTCGGCATGAACATCTGCTCGCGGCTGAAATAGGGCATCGTGACATCAAACATGCTGACACGTTTCACCGGCGCTTCCAGGTACATCAGCGCATGGTCGTTGATCAGCGCGATGATTTCCGAGGCCGGGCCCAGGGTGCGCTGCGCTTCCTGCACGACCACGCACCGGCCGGTTTTCCTCACCGAAGCGGTAATCGTTTTGTAGTCCATCGGTGCGATCGTCAGCAGGTCGATCAGTTCCACCGACACACCGGTCTGCTCCATGTATTCCTCCACCACACGCCGTGTCTGGTGGTACATCGAGCCCCAGGTGACCACGGTAAGATCCGTGCCCTCGTGAGTCACTTGCGCCTTGCCGAGTTCCATCACCTCTTCGGCCTCCGGCACCTCTTCCTTGAAGGCACGGTAGGAGTGCTTCGGCTCATAGAAGATCACCGGGTCCGGGTCGCGGATCGCTGCGACCAGCAGCGCACGCGCATTGCGCGGTCCCGAAGGGATCACGGTCTTGATGCCCGCGGTATGTGCCCAGTAGGTCTCCTTGCTTTCGGAGTGGTGTTCGAGGGCGCGTACGCCTCCGCCGTACGGCATGCGCAGGACCATCGGCACGGTAAACTGTCCGCGGCTGCGGTTGCGCATGCGTGCCGCGTTGTTCTCAATCTGGGGGAAGCCGATGTACGCAAATCCGGAAAACTGCATCTCCGCGACGGGCTTCAAGCCGCCGATCGCCATGCCGATTGCCGTACCGACAATGCCCGATTCGGCGAGCGGGGTGTCCATCACACGCTCTTTGCCGAAGGCGTTGTAAAGGCCGTCGGTGACACGGAAGACGCCGCCGTTCACGCCGACATCCTCGCCCATCACCACGACGGTCTCGTCCTTTTCCATCTCCTGGTGAAAGGCCAGGTTGAGAGCCTGGACCATGTTCATCTTAGGCATCTTCCGCATCCTTTCGAATCTTCTCAAGAAGCTCTTCGCGCTGCTCTTCCAGGTAGTAGTGGGGTTCGCCGTAGACGTAATCGAACGGGGCGTCCGGCTTGCCTTCGGTGAAGTTCTCGTAAGCCTTCACCGCTTCGTCGATCTCCGCCTTGATCTCGGCTTCGAGCTGGTCTTCCTGCTTGTCCGTCCAGAGTTTCTTCTTCTTGAGGTAGTTGAACATACGTGCGAGCGGATCGCGTACCTGCCACTCCTCGACCGCTTCCTTGCTGCGATACTTGGAGGGATCGTCCGCGGTGGTGTGCATCAGCATACGGTAGGTGACCGCTTCGACCAGGGTCGGCCCGCCGCCCTTGCGTGCACGCTCCACCGCTTCGGCCGTGGCAGCGTAGACCGCCAGTGCATCGTTGCCGTCCACCTGGATGCCGGGCACACCGTACGCGATCGCCTTTTGCGCAAAGGTTTCCGACTTGGTTTGGATGTCACGGGGCGTGGAAATCGCCCAGTGGTTGTTCTGCACGAGGAAAACGGTCGGAGTATTCCAGACCGCTGCAAAGTTCATCGCTTCGTGAAAATCGCCTTCCGAACTGGCACCGTCGCCGAGGATGGTCAGGGCGACCGTGTCCTTCTCGCCGCGCAGGCGGGAAGCATAGGCGAGCCCGACCGCATGCAGTGTCTGCGACCCCAGCACCACCTGGATCGGCAGGGTGCGGTCGTTGTTCGGGTTGTAGCTGCCCTCTTCGTAACCGTTGTAGTAGAGCAGGGTGTTGACAATCGGTTCTCCGCGCATCAGCCGGCCGCCCAGCTCACGATACGCGCCGACAAACCAGTCGGTGTCGCGGATCGCCAGCACGGAACCGCAGAATGACGCCTCCTGGCCGACACACACCGGCAGGGTGCCGAGACGGCCCTGCCGTTGCAGCTTGAGCATGCGTTCGTCCGCGCGACGGGACAATTTCATATAACGATAGAGTTTCAGCAGGTCGGTTTTGGAGAGCTTCGGCTCGAGATCCTTGTCCAGCTTGCCGGCTTCGTCCAGAACCTGCAGGTACTCCACCTCGTAAGGTCCGAGTTTGGTTCGGGGCATACCTATCGTCCTTTCCTGTACCGTCCGCCCGGCGGGAATGGTCGAAAAACTCAGGCGGTACCGGTTGTACGGGGGATTTTTTGGTATCGGCTAAGATAGGTGCGCCTAAAAGGGGTGTCAATATGACAGAACCGGCCTGGGAGCGATCTGAGCGGGTAGTGGGCGGTAAGATACCCGCGATGCCCGAGGCTGCCCGGGGTTGGCGACACCAAGCTACGTTGCTTCATCTGTCAGGTCACACACGCGAGACTGCCGCGTGCAAGACCAGACAGAACATACAATGAACCGCCGGTTGGCCGCGACGGTTGGCGGGCAGAGACGCCCGCCCCACTCAGTATAAAAGGTGGCGCGCTTCTCTCCCGCGGACTGACGTCCCGGGGCTATGCACACGGCGCCCCTGACGGGGCTTGTGAGAACGCTTGCTGCTCCACATAGAGGGGGTGATTCTCCCGGACGAACAGCCTCCCC
>WJJA01000039.1 GCA_014729955.1 bacterium | reverse complement strand
GCCATCTACAGTGACATCGACGACGATCAGGATGCCGCTCCCGGATTTGCCGCCGGCGGTGTGATCCCCCTGAGGATCAACGAACGAATGATCGCACGTGTCAATCTCGGCTACGCTACGTTCATCGTTGAAGATTCACGCCGAAGCACCGGAGCCGAAGTCAGCACCTACCTGGACGATCTTGCCGTCGATGTGGAGTTTTCCTACCGCATGTCCGATTACTTCTACAGCATTGTCGGGTTGAGCAACCACTGGTACCGCCTGGAGTTCGATGTGCGGAACGATCCCGTAGAAGGCGATTACACCAACCAGACAACTACGTACAAGTACGGTTTCGCGGCCGGACTGGGGTACTATCTTGCCGACCACTGGAACCTGGAGGCGCGCTACCTCGCGGTTCCCGATTTGAACCAGTTTCGCCTCTCGGTCAGTTATTTCTTCAAACCGGTCTTTTTCGAAGCCTGGTAAGCCCGGGATTCCCGAGCCGGCCGTGTCATACCCCCACACCGACCTTATACCCTGAAACCTTGCACTGACGAGGTGTCGAAGGGACCGCTTCACAATTGTGTGACAATTTGCGGCTTTCCGGTTTCTATTCTTTCCCAGATTCGAGCCGATGAAACAGTGCATGGAGTCATCAGGACCGATGGTGCGGGCAAACACCTTCCTCCTTCTTTTCGCTCTTCTTTTTGCAAGCGTGTCAAGCGGCTATCCGGCCGTGCTGACCGGACGCGTGGTGTCGAAAGCCACCGGCCGGCCGCTCGCAGGTGCAAACGTGCAGGTTCTTGGCACTCACCACGGCACCGTCGCCGATCTGGACGGCCGGTTTTCGCTCACTCTTGACCGGATCGGGACGGTACGGGTTCAGGCGAGCCATGTCGGGTACGCCCCCGGTGTGGAGACGGTCGAACTGTACTCGAAGAGTGCTGAAATCGACCTCCTCTTCGAACTGGGAGAAGCGGAAGTTGAATCCGAAGAGGTGGTCTATACTGCGACACGCACCTGGCAGTTGCTGAAAGATGTACCGGTGCAGACCGAGTTGGTCACCAGCGAGGAGATCGAAAGACGGGCTTCCTTCAACGCGGCCGAAGCGCTGGAGAGCGAAATCGGCCTGCAGGTGCAGGAGGATTTCAGCGGACAGGGCATCACCATGCAGGGTGTGGACCCGGACAAGGTGTTGATCCTGGTGGACGGCAACCGCATGATCGGTCGTGTCAACGGATCCATCGACCTCGAGCAGATTACGACCTCCGGGGTCAAACAGATCGAGGTCGTCAAGGGAGCGGTCTCCACGCTGTACGGATCCGAAGCGATCGGCGGGGTGATTAACATCATCACACGCAAGCCGGTGGAACCGTTTCGCGCCACCATTGATCTGAACGGCGGCGGCTGGATTCCCGGCGGGCATTTTGAAGGGGAGCGCACCGCCGGATTCGCTGCCGGAAATTTCAGCCCTCAGGCAAGCGTGGAGGTCGCCCGGGGTCGTTTCGGCCTGCGCGGCTCGGTCGGTTATACCCACAACGGCGAGATGGACCTTAACCCCGCCACCGGGCACACCGAAGGCAAGGAAGCGGTGGATCGTCTCAACGCAGACGCCCGTATTCACTACGACCTCGGTCGCACCGCCACCTTGCGTGTCGATTCCTACGTCATGAATGAAGAGAAAAGCTGGGTCGAAGATGCCGGCCTGCAATCGCTTGATCTGTCCTTCGACGACGGAGAGATCAACCGACGGTTTGATCTCTCCGCGTCGATCGAGTGTACACCGAAATGGGCGGAACAGTACAGCATCAAGGTATACCGCTCGCAGAACGACCACCGTTGGGAAAAGAAAACCCAGTCCACCGGTCGTGTCCTCGATTACAGTGAAGGCGACGAGGTGTATCATGAAGCGTCCGCTCAGCTGACCAAACCCTTCGGCGCTCACAAATTCACCATCGGAGCGGATGCCTACCTGTGGGACATTGAAACCGAATCGCAGCTGGGGGATGTGACCTCATCGGAAGATGCGAGCCTGACGGCTTACGACGCGTACCTGCAGGACGAATGGCGACTGCCCTACGGCTTCGGTCTCACCCTGCTGCCCGGCCTCCGTTTCGAACAGCACGAAGTGTATGGGTCCAACTGGAGCCCGCGGCTGAGCACCATGTGGCAGCCGACAGATCAAATCAAGGTGCGCGCATCTGCCGGCATGGGATATCGCGCCCCGTCTTCGAAAGAGCTCTATTTCGTCTTCAACCACGCCAGCGCGGGCTATATCGTGGAGGGCAACGAAAACCTCGAACCGGAAACCTCGCGCAATATCAGCCTCGGTGTGGAACACACTTACGAAGACAAGTCGATCTCCCGCATTTCGGTTTTTTACAACGACCTGCGCAACCTGATCGACTTCGACTCGATCGGAGCGACCGAAGAGTTCTACCTGGGCGTATATCGTTACGAAAATATCACGAGCGCCTGGACACGGGGTATCGAGGTCGAGCGCGGGTTCCGTTTCCTGCAGCATTATCGCATCCAGCTGGCTTACACCTTCATGGAGACACGCAACACGGAAACCGGCACACAGCTGCTGCGCCGCGCGAAGCATTCCGGACGTTGGGAGTTCTCCTACGACCGCCGGCCGTGGCATCTGCGCATCTGGGGACGCTACCGCGGGCCGGCACTCTACACCACGATCTGGGGCACGGACGATATTCGTTCCAGCGAGTATACAACACCCTATCAGCTATGGAACATTGCGCTGACCCACAGCTTCAGCGATCGTTTGTCGACCTATTTCAAAATCTCGAACCTGATGGATGCAACTCATGTACGGTACGGTCCCCGTACGGGAAGGATTGTGACCGTGGGAATGCGCTACCGCTGGGCGCCTGCATTCGGAACGAAGTAGTGTCCCGGTATGAATGAAGGCAGGCGAGACGCCCGCATCGGCTCGCGGGCGAGAAACTGCGATAGAACAACAACCTTACATACAGGAGTAGAAACCATGAAGGCACGTTTCTGGGTATGGTTCGCGCTGGTTGCCGGCCTGGCCGTGTTCGGCTGCTCGGATGACGACGACAACGGATCCGGTCCGGACGACAACAACGAACCCGAAGGCGAAGGGGTCTGGGTGGATGAAGAGGCCGGCGGCGGCTTTTATGCTCGACTCGACGCCACCGCTTACGATGCATACGCCTATCTCAGCCTCGCGGACGGAGAAGTTGTAACCGTGAATGACCCAATGAACGACAACGGTTGGGACCTGGCGTTCAGCCGTTACAACGGCAAACTCAACGGCGGCATCTCCGGTTCCGCGGAAGTGGTCGGCGTGGACCTGGACGATATCGGTCATCAGCACGCGATGGACTACTACGCCCTCAACGAGGTTCCCGATGTCGCGGAAGATGAGTGGGAAGCGGATGCGTACGACCTTATGGTCGGCGACAACTGGTACAACTACAATCCCCAGACCCATGAATTCAGCGTGAACAACAACATTTTCGTGCTGAACGACACCGACGGAAATTATGCGAAATTCCGTTTCCCCACGCTGGAAGGCGGCGGTATGGGCAACATGGGCACGATCACGATTGAGTACGTGTACAACGCCGACGGAAGCAACGACCTCAACGGCGATCCGGTAAGTGTGGAACTGGACGGATCGGACGGGGAAATCTACTTCTCCTTCAGCGAAGGCGGAGAGGTGGAGGTGGCCGATCGCATGAGTTCCACCGCCTGGGATCTCTACATCACGGGCTTTGATGTCTACACCAACGGCGGCGTCTCCGGCCCCGGTGACTGTGCAGTGTATCCGATGTACCAGGATGAGGACGACTTTGAGGCTGTTACCATGGCGCCGGAAGGTGCACCGTTCTTCAGCGATGCCGTCCAGTCGGTGTTCATCGGCTCGGTGAACGAGACCGGCAGTGCGTGGTACGAGTACAACCCGCAGGTCCACGAGTTGGTCAGCAAGGGGCATGTCTACGTGATCAAGGCAACGGACGACAAGCATTACAAGCTCGAGATCACAAACTATTACAAGGAAGTGGACGGAGAAGCAGACGCCGGCTGGGTCACGATGCGCTACGCGGCGCTCGACTGATTCGATCTTGATCCGATCTGTTTCCAGGCAAGGTCTGAATTCACTCCGGAGGTGTACGCCGAGAACGAGACGGCCGGCTCCGGGGTGATTCTCTTATACGCGAAGGACTCTCGATGTCGGCTTGCATCATCTGCCGCGCGTACCGTTTCATAGTACACGGCAAGGTTTGACAAGAGATGCCAAGATGCAGGCTCGCCGTCACTATGAACCAACGAAAGAGTCGCAGATGCCGGCAGAAGACAACCGCAAACGCATGCACGCCCTGGTTGAAGGTCGAGTGCAGGGAGTCGGGTTCCGTCATTTCGTGTTGCAACGGGTACGCCCCCTGCCTGTGAAGGGATGGGTGCGCAATCTTCACGACGGACGTGTCGAAGTGGTCGCGGAAGGCGAAGAGAACGACCTGCAGGTATTGCGCAACTACCTCGAACAGGGGCCGCCCGCGTCCGTCGTTGACAACGTGCGGACCGAATGGTCCCATCCGCAGGGCGATCTGCACGGGTTTGACGTGAAATACTGAAACGTTGATTTCGATCGCGCGGCTGAACGCCTGCCACAAACCCGTGACCCGAATGCCGTCCACCAGGATAACGCGTTCACCGAAACAGAGGTGATCCCCCTGCGCCGGTGCGGCAATCAGCTTCGAGCCGCACTGGCTTCCTCTCCCGTCATACAAGTGTTCCCTCCCCCCTCTCAACGGGCAGAAGTCCACACGCAGGAAATCCCGCACAATGGTAGCTGTGCGGGAGGTTATAAAACAAAGGACGTTTACAAAACCTTCCAGGAATCAAAACGAAGACGTTCGGTGCACTTCGCCGAAAGCGGCCGGTTACTTCACGAGCACCATTTTCCGTGTCGCCGTGGTGCCGTTCGCTTCCAGCTGCAGCATGTACATGCCGCTTGCCCACTTATATCCGTTAATCGAAAGATGGTGACGTCCGGCTTCAACGGCACGATAGGTTTCGGCCAGCACCTCGCGTCCGATCACATTGAAGACTTTCAGCTTCACATCGGAGGTCTGCGGCAGGGCGTAACGCACCGCCACGCGGCTGTTGAAGGGATTCGGATACAGATCTTCCAGGACAAAATGGTCCGGGAGCGGGGCATCAGGGGTGTCGTCCACCGAAACCAGCCCGACTTTGACCGCCCACCAGTTACGCGTTTGCAGGGTACCGTCGTCGGCAACGACTGCGACGGTATCATACCCGGCGGTTTCGAAGGTGATATCCGCCGTGGGACCCGTGTTGAGCATCGTGCCGTTGTGATACCAGGTCAGTTCAACATCTTCACCGTCCGGATCGAAGGCAGCTGCATTGAAGCTCACCTCCTCGCCGGTATCCACCGTGTACCGCCGCGGTCCGAACAGGGTGAAGCGCGGAGCGTCGTCGAGGTCTTCCCGGTTGGAAAGCATGACGGTACGCTGTACGGTGTTCAGGTCGGCATCGGCGGACTCAATCGTGATGCGGGCGCGTCCTTCCCACTCGTCCTCGACCTCGAATGTGAGCAAACCGTCCTCGTCTACAGTCGGCAGGACCGCGGGATCGTCGCTCCAGACAAGGATATCCGCTTCCCCCGCATCGGAATCTGGATCACGATAGTACGGGAACAGGTCGATATCGCTGAACTCTTCGCCGGGCGCGACCGTTTCCGTGGAAATCTCGAGAATGAAGGGGACTTCCGAAGGGGTGGTTTCGTTCTTGACATACTGGACCTGCAGGGTATGTGGATCTTCACCGTGCAGAGGTTCCAGGGTCAGGACGGTTTCGTTCAATCCGGCCGCCGTCGTGGACGGGTCCGCCTGGATATGGAGCTCCAGCATCGAGCCGGGTGTGAGCGATCCGGACGCCGGATGCACGGACGCCCAGTCTTCGTCCAGTCCCGCAGTACACTCGACCGGCATGTCGCCGGTGTTCGTCACCCGAATGGTTCGGCCGGCGCTGGAGGCGCCGTCGAAGCTGTTAAAACGGACAGTCGGAACATCGAAACTGAGCGCGGCGCCCGCGCGTCCGTCATTGCCACGGCAGGCGATGGCCAGTACACGGTCATCCTCGAGGCCGTTCACGGAGGAGGGGCGTGTGTTGGACCACTCATATTCCAGGCCGTCAGTCCCGTCCGGGCTGATGATTCCGACCGTGTAGTAGTTGTCGCCCGCGTTCCAGCTGTTGGAAACATCGCCGTAGGTCAGCACGATGATGCCGTTACCGCCGGGAGTCTCCCATTCGTCCGGATCGAGCAGAATCGCCTGGAAGCGGGAATCGTTGGTCCAGGTATTGTACTCGTGCCAGTTGTACCATTCGATGTAGAAGAGGCCGTCCGTCTGGTCGTGGTAGGTGTAAACCCCGCCGCCGGAAGTGACCAGGTCGCTCCACAGCACCGCGACACCCCCCGCCGGCGTCAGCGCTGCGGGAATCGAACGGTTTCGCATGTAGTAGAGGTCCGTGGTTTCGAAAGAAAACCAGCCGTTGGAGCAGACCGTGATCTCATCATAGGTCTCGTTCCAGTACGGGAATTCAAACGGCAGGTCGATGGTTGTGGACTCGTCGCCGTTGTTCCCGCTGTCATACAGGTAGAGGTTGGTGCCCTGGGTGCGAATGCTGGAATACTCGAAGTCTTCCGGATCGAGCGGAATTTCCGTGTCGATATCTTCATAGATGTAGTACCCGGGTCCGGCCGGTCCGGTGGGGTCGGTCTGGTCCGGTTCCTCCGCAATCACTTCCAGAGGAAGGGTCACGCCGCGGCCGTCCGGGGTACACAGGTCAAGGCTGAACTGCAGGACACGGCCGGGATAGGCGGTGTCGGATACCGTAAAGCTGAAGGGCTCATCCGACGCGGTTCCTTCCGTGCCGCTCTCCACAAGACTCCAGGTTGCTTCTTCCGAGGTAACGTCGACCCAGCGGTCCATGGAGCGAAGCCGGCCGGTCAGGTTTTCCGCATCGGCGGCGTCGACCGCATTGGCCAGCTCCACCTGCAGGTCATAGCTGCCGCCGCTTGACGTTACTTCCGTGTCCGCTACGCGTAGTTCCGGCGACAGGATGGTCTCGAGGGTTACCAGGAAGGACCGCTGAAACTCGTCGTCCGCGGTGAACGTATAGCGAAGATCCAGCCGGTGAAGGGCACCCCAGGTCGGATCCAGGCGGATGCGCGGGGCGGAGACGGTCACCGTTTCATTCAGAGCGACGTACGGCCATGCCTGGGCCGGCACGGTCGCTTCCGCATGAGGATCCAACACCTCGACCTGCAGGGCGAGGTTGGTAAGTCCGTCTGGACGGGATACATCGAAGCTCGCCGCGGGCATCACCAGTTCGCCGGGATTGAAGTAGCCGTCCCCGTTGGTCGCCGGATCGTTCTCATCTTCCACCGGGGCGAATTCATCAAGCGCCAAACCGGCGGATTCTTCATGCGTGATTTCTTCGTCAAAGGGAATGATGTCCGGTCGGGTAACGGTCAGGTTCAATGTCGTCGCACTGGTGACACCGTTCCCGACGGGGATATCCGCGAAGCCGCCGGCGTCCGTACGCGCCGAGCCGAGGATCTGGTTCTCCTCGTTTGTCACCACGGCCATCGCGTCGACAACCGGGGAGGCGTCCTCCGCAAAGGTGACATGGACCGGCACATGGTTGCTGCGGGTCGTCAGTTCCTCGCCGATCTCCACGTTCACATCCTGCGGAACCTCTACCCGCATCTGCAACGCGGGATCGCCGAGAATGTTATAGGTATGGAAATAGAAGAACACGCTGTTGGTGTTCCCGCCGTCCGGGTTCCACAGGTTGGGATAGGCGTGGTAGGTCTCCAGCTTGGCACCGAGCAGCACCGGGCCGGCGGTGCGCATGTCGAAGTCGAGCATGGCACGGTACCAGCCGCCGTCTACGATGTTGTTCCAGCGGGTGTGTGTATCGATTTCCGACGGCGCGACGAACATCACCGCCCCGGTCAGATTGTTCAGACTGCCGTTGCGGATCCACTGTTCGCCGAAACACGGGTCGTCGTCCAGCTCGTCGAACGCACCCCCGCCACAGACCATACTGGTGACAATCGGCAGTTTGTTGCCGTTGGACAGGCTCTGCACATTCCAGTTGTAGTAGTAGGGGCCGGACCAGCCGGTATGGGCACCGAAACCGCGGTAGTTCACCCACGCCAGCCCGCCGTTGATCGGGTTGTTGATCAGGCTGATCGACGGGTTGGGGTTGGACCAGTCACGGTACACCTCGGGAATATCATCATAACCGACATCCAGCAGCTTTTGCCGTACCCATTTCTTGGTCATCTTCGTCGAGTGCGCGGTGGTCGCATCCGCGATTACGAGGGCGCTGCGAAAGCGGTCGAGATCGGAGATATCCGGTTCACGTTCATACTGCAAAATCTTTGCGACCACGATCTGCAATTGCGTGGGGGAGTCCACCGAGATTCGCCCGATGTGGTATCGGGGCAGCACATCCTCAAAGCTGTCGCCGCCGCTTGGATCGTAGGTGTATTTCTGGTCGGTGCCGATGTTGGGATCGAGCCAGCCGCCGCTCGGGATGTAGAAGCACTGGATGTTGGCCGGAGCGTCGATGTCGCCCGCAAGTACGACATATTCCAGCGGTGGATCGCTGGTCTCATAGTAGTTCCAGATGAAGTTGCGCAGGGTGTTGCGCTGGGTGCCCGACTCCGACGTCGGTACAAATTCGGTTTCCCATCCGCAGCGGCGCCGCCATTCCATCAGCGGTTCCAGTTCATCTTCCCATGAGTCCGGCGCGATGAAGAGGATCGAACCGCGTGTGATCTCTTCGGCATCCAACTCGCCTTCTGCACCCAGCACGTAATGGGTATAGACGGGATACAGGGCTTCACTGACACCGGGGGGATCGTACGCATCTTCCTCCACCGGCACATATTCGATTTCCGTTTCGATGTTCGTCGCGACCTGCACCTCGCCGGTGTCCGGGTGGTACCTCATCGGCCGCACAGCCATGCGTGCGACTCGAATGTCACGCCAGCGTCTGGTCTCGCCGAGAGTGACCACCTCGTCGGCCCGCAGAACGACTTCGTGCGTCAACGAAGGATCCAACTGCACATTGCCCTCTTCACCGGCATCATGGGACAGGGTGTACCGACCGGCAGGCTCCCAATCGACGCGGACATCGACCAGTCGTGCCTCCATACCGGCGGGCACAGCGATCAGCCGACCGTACACCGGCAACTGCGGTGCACCCTCGACACCTTCCCAGCCTGCACCGATCATCTGCGGCAGGTGGGTGCCGTCGCCGCGGTCAAGCCACTGTACATCCGGGGTTTCAAAATGGACAATGGCCCCATCGCCGACGGATTCCAGGCGAAACTGGTCGGAGTTCTCCAGCGACTGGATTGGAGCGGGGGCGGAAAAGACGGGGGCAGCAAAGCAAAGAACAAGTATGGTCAGCAGGCTCAACGGATACCGTGCAGGATTCATGGCAGGCTCCCAAAGATCAGTGATTCTACTACTCTTACTCTCTCGCGAAAGGGTTGTCAAACGGTAAAGTGCTATAACTTACGTTTCCACCACGCCTTGGGGCCGGCTTTTTCACGAATTTGAAAAGATTCTCCTCTCCTTGCGACACTCCCGTTTTTGCCGTTGTATCTTTATGAGGTAAGTGTTGTGATTGTGAAAGTTGAGGGAGGAGTCACAACGAAGACTCATCCTCACACCAGCCGCCGGCGAGCCTGTTTGCACCCGTCACAGCGCTCCCGGTTGCGCTCGCGCCTCTCGGTCCATCGGCCGGGGCTGCTTATGATTGTTGCGGTTCTGGCGGCAGGATGGTCTCTATCCGGCTGCGGCGGTGGAGCCGCCCTGCAAAACGAATCCCCCCAGAATCGTTCACGCCTCCAGGATGCCTCGGTCTCCGCCAGGATGGATAGCTCCAAAGTTCTGGAGGAGTCACGACCGGATCCCGCCGACAGCCTCTACCGTGTCGCACGAAAGCTGGACCGTGACGGTGAACACCAGAAGGCCTACCTGTTGTATCACAAAGCCCTGCAGGTGAATCCGGACCACTACCGAAGCTGGTATCGTGCCGGGCGGATCATGAAGCGCTTCGACAAGCTGGACGCTGCGGTCAGCGCTTACATGAAAGCGCTCAACATCAATCCCAAGTATGCGCCCGCCTACCACAGCCTGGGCATTATCCTGCACCGACAAGGAGATCTGAAGGGTGCGGAACAATCGTATCGCCGGGCCCTGGTCCTCTGGCCGAGTCATGCTGCTTCATGGCGCAATTTGGGTCGTGTGCTGTTCGAAAAGAAGAACATGAAAGGCGCGGTTGCGGCATTTCAGCAGGCCGTACTGAAAAACCCGGAAGATCAGCAGTCCCTGGAAATCCTCGGATTGATCCTTGCCAAGCAGGGCGAGCTGGAGAAGGCGAAGCATTACCTCACCAAGTCTTTCATGTTGAATCCACGCTCCCGCAAGACGGTCGGAGGGCTCGCCTGGGTCAATCAGCAGCTCGGTGAAGACCCGCAGAATATACCGGAACTGGTGCTCGAATTCGGCCCGATCGAGGAATGGGAACCGGACGGTTCCGATGCGCAGACCGATTACGAACGGGGCGTGGAGCTGATGCGGAAGGGTTTCCATGCAAAGGCGGTGGAATTCTTCCAGGCGGCTCTTTCCACGGGAGTTTACTCCGACGAGCTGTACGGCAACCTCGGCTATTCACAGCTTCAACTTGGCCGGCTTGACGCCGCGGTGGAGAACCTGCAGCGCGCGATTCGCAACGCCTGGCAACCGCAGGCGTGGTACTACCTGAACCTTGGGTTCGCCCTCAGCCTGAAAGGGGACTGGAAAGGCGCGATCCGCAACTACAGCCTGGCCATCGATACAGACCCCTACTATGCCAAAGCGCACTATAACATGGGCGTGATGCGTCTGAAGATCAACCATCCTCAATCCGCTTTGCGAAGCCTTCGGAAGGCGGCGCAACTGGAACCGGGAGATGCATCCACCTGGCTGGCGATGGGGCAGGCGTATGATCTGCTTGAAGAGTATGAAAACGCCGCGGGCGCCTACCGTAAATCGCTTACCCTGGAACCACGCCAGCCTGATCTGTATTTTACCCTGGCGGATATGTACCTGGAACAAGGCAAGCCGGAAGAGGCGCTTGCCACCTACAAAGACCTGCTGGCGCTTGATCCGCTTTCGCATGCGGTTCTTATCGCACAGGGACGGGCACGTAAACGGGCCAAATCGCTGGCCATGCAGGTGCAACCCGCCGAAGAGCCGGACAGTACGCAAACCGAAAGCCCGTAGCATGCCGATCACCATCTCTCTGCAGGTCTATTTCGCCTGGTTCGTCGCGGTGCTGCTGATCCAGACGATTGTCGACTGGATCTTTACCGGCAGCATCCTGCGTCAACCGTTAAAACAACGGATCGGGTATTGCGCTCTCGGAAATGCGGTGGCGCTCCTGGTCGCGGTTCTCGCCGGCGCGCTGTTGAATCCACTGAACACTTCGCTTCTGTCGGCCGGAAAAGAAGGCGACTTCCTCGGCATGGCTGTGCTAGCAGTCGTGGTCGAATACATCCTGTTCGGCGTCCTGTTTGGAACCGTCAAGCACTGGCTGGTGCGCTGGATTGCCATGGAAGGGGAACAGAATCCGGAGCGTCTCAGCGCCTGGTGGGGCTATACCATCGTCGGCAGCATCCCGACCATCCTGCTCGCCGCACCGCCCTTCTTCATCGCCACCCTGCTCCCGAAGCTGATGGAAGCGTGGGGCTAACCCGAATATTTCATGTGCCAGATGTGAGGCGCGAAGGATGAAGCTGTATGGCCATACCGCGAATCCTTCGGAACAAAGCAGATGACGTGCTTGGGACCGCCCGAAGGGTGAATGAATAAATGGGTTTTTCTCTTTTACGTC
>WJJA01000247.1 GCA_014729955.1 bacterium | reverse complement strand
GTGGAACGCATCGGCATGAAGGGTGCGATCCTGAACCACACCCGTGCCGACGGCGACAAGGTGAAGATGGCGGGCGAAATTGTCGACCATTCGGCGGCGATCGAGTACATCCTGGCGATCCTGCTGTCGAAAAACCACGGTGTGATCAAGGACAAGGAAGAGATCGATGCGGTCGGTCACCGTGTCGTGCACGGCGGTGAAGAGTTCACCGGCAGCGTCCTGATTACCAAGGAGGTGATGGACGGTCTGCAGGAATGTGTCGACCTGGCACCCCTTCACAACCCGCACAACATCAAGGGTATTGTCGCCTGCCAGCGCCTTTTGAAAGGTGTGCCGATGGTCGGCGTCTTTGATACGGCATTCCATCATAAAATGCCCGACTATGCCTATCTCTACGGTCTGCCCTACCTGCTCTACAAGCGCTACAGCGTTCGTCGATACGGCTTCCACGGCACCAGCCATCATTTCGTGAGCCAACGGGCGGCTGAGCGCATCGGCAAGAATCTGTCCGATTTGAAAATGATCACGGCACACCTCGGAAACGGTTGTTCGATGGCGGCCGTGAACAACGGAGTCTCCATCGATACGACCATGGGCTTCACACCGCTGGAAGGCCTGTTGATGGGGACACGTTCCGGCGATGTGGATGCGGGCGCTGTGCTGCATGTCATGGGACGCGAGGAGTTGAGCCTTGGTGAAATCAACACGCTGTTGAACAAGCACAGCGGCTTGATGGGCGTCTCGGGGGTGTCCAGCGACATGCGCGATTTGATCGAGGAGATGAAAAACGGCAACGACCGTGCGCGGGTCGCGTTTCAGATCTTCTCCTACCGTGTCAGGAAGTACATCGGCGCCTATACGGCAGCGATGGGCGGACTCGATGCGATCGTCTTCACCGGCGGCATCGGCGAAAACGCCGCCGAAGTGCGTGCCGAAGCGCTGAAGGCGATGGACTTCTTCGGTGTCAAAATGGATGAAGAACGCAACGCGGAACACTCAAGCGAAGAACGTGAAATCTCTTCGGACGACAGCCGTGTCAAGGTGTTCGTGATCCCCACGAACGAAGAGCTGGTGATCGCGCTGGAAACACAAAAGATCGTGGAAGGATTGTCGTAGCACCACTTTTGAGCAATTATCCTCTCAGCTCTCTACAGATTACAACCATCGCCCGACCGGTTCGCCGGTCGGGTTTTCCTGTGAAGCAGATGCGTGAAGCCCGGTGTCCCGGATGGTTTTCCGCTGATCCCGGGACACTTCCCGGGAATCGGGACATCGTCGCTCTTTTCCAAAGAATAAGAGAACATTATGCTTGATCGAGCAATTCCTGTGTATCATTCTAAAACAACGACGAAAACAGCACAGAAAGGCTAGATCATGCGACATTTTGCAATCATCGCAATATTTCTTCTCCTCATCGGTACGACGGGAAGCGCCCACGCGGTAGTCAATGACGGCAAAACCTACGGAATCGGCATCGCCGGCGGGTTGGGCGTATCCGGCATCAGCGGAACGATCGATACCGGCTCACCGACTTCCTTTCAACTGATCGCGGGCACCGGCGTGCTTGGGAAACTCCGATACGCCCTGCACATGCGAGAGTACTGGGACATCTACGTGGACGCGTTTGGCGGGATTCATACGGAATGGGACGATGCACTCGTCGCCGGAGGCGGAGTAGGCATCGACTGGAACTGGCAAAACCTCGAACCGTCTCTGCCGCCCATTTCCTTCGCCCTTGAAATCAACGCCGGGATCATCGACGGGGATTTCGAGGTGGACCCCCACGCCGGCATCCACTTCAATTTCAATCTCTGATGAAACGTCAGAGCGACCGGTGGAGAACCGGTCTCCCTGCATGTCTTGGAAGTGGAATCCGGCACATGCAGTCACCGTAATGAAAGAAACACCATCTGTGCCGAAATGAGAAGGAACGCGATTGTCCTCTCTGTCCGGGCGAGGACAATCGCGTACAAATGGAACGGGCGCCGATCGCCTGCTTGCAGGCGGTGAAACGCAATCCTTTCGGATCCTGCCCGGTATTGCCGACACCGGGCTATGTGAAGCCCCGGCTTCCAATGCCGAGGCATGATTGTGCGGTATAGACTCAAACCTACCTCAGCAGTACCATTTTCTGCGTGTGGCGCCCCTGCTCGGTTTCCAGGCGAACGAAATAGATCCCGGCGGCCGCGCCGGTGGCGTGGAAGGGGACGTCATACTGTCCCGCCGCATGGGTGCCCCTGCGCAGCACGGCAACTTCACGGCCGAGCAGATCAAACACCGCCAGGTGCGCCCGACCGGGCGATTGCAGTGTGAACCGAATGGTCGTGCAGTCATTGAACGGGTTCGGGTGTATCGATTCCAACCGTGTCGTGGTCGGCAGGGGATGAGTGGTATTCCCCACGCTTGATACCTGGACTTCAACTTTCAGCAACAGCACTCCGTGCGTGCCTTCATCTGTCGCGCTCGTATAGCCCGTAAGCACGAACTCACGGTCCGCGACAGGCAGCATGTCGAAGACGTACTCAGTGGAAGCGCTGTCTCCGAACCGCCATGACCACAGCAGGAAACCGTCCGTGTCCACTTCGAACAGGTAGACATCGTTCTGCCCGTTCTCCGGGGTCTTGGTGATGCCGGCCGCGATGTAGTTCCCGTCGGACGTTTCCAGCGCGCAATGGGCATAATCGTAGAAGTCGCTCTCGCCGTATTTTCGCGAGAATACATGGTTGCCGTCCGCACTCACCCTGCGAAGGGCGGCCTGGAAGAAATCGCTGCCGTGGATATCCGACCGGCCGGCCATCAGGAAATCCCCGTCCGACGTCATCACAAGGTCGTAGGCCCAGTCCGAGGCGCTGCTGCCCCAGGGGGTGTAATCGAGAGAATCGCCGTTTTCGTCGGCGTGCAGAAGGATGAAGTCACGGTTGCCGTGTCCCTGGGATCCGGTGTACCCTGTCGCGTAGATGTCGCCGTTCAGCGTGACATGCACATCGGTGAAACGGTCCCCGTCATCGCCCGAGTAGACACGTTCCCAGATCAACTCACCGTTCGGGTCTACCTTCCACAGACAGGCATCGGGGGGTGTCTGCAGATATTCAACAGGCGATCCAACGTAGCCGGCAAGTATGATATCGCCGTCCGTGGTGAAAGCCGCTGCGTTGAATCCATCATGCCCGGGGCCGCCGTAGACTTCATCCCACAGCAGGTTGCCGTCGGCGTCATAGCGCGCGAGGTACGCGTTACGCCCCCCCAATCCTCCGGCCGATGGAGCGCTGCTGTAGCCCGCTACATAGCAACCGCCGTCCGGAGCAGCTAGCACGTCAAAGGCATACTCCCGGCCGCCGTTGTCTGTGATCGCTTCCCACAACGGCAGACCCATGCTGTCCGTGCGAACCAGGTAGAAGTCCGTGCTACCGGACAGGCTGTTGATGTAACCGGCCGCATAAAAACCGCCGCCCGGAGCGTGGTCGATTGCACGGGCCCCGCGATGGGTCGTACCGGACATCGCCTGCACCCACCGCACCTCCACCTGCGCGTTCGCGAGCAGCGCCGGCAGCAGAAGAGCGCCGATCAACAGGATGAATCGTCTCATTGCGACCCCCTTTCGTTTCGCAGGGTTTGTGTCGCCTCGATCGCATCGGCGGCGGCTTCGCAATTGTTGATGCAGTACCACATGCCCTTGGTGGTGGTTACGATGGTACCGTCAATCACCGGCGGCAGACTTTCCCCGAGGAAGATCGCTCCCGCATCGAGGTATTCCTGCTCGTACTGGGCACGGCCGGTGATATGCACTCCATCCAGTATGTCCGCCGCCGCCAGGACACGGACTCCCGAGCAGGTCGCCCCGACAACCAGGCCGGAAGAGTTCGCATCGACGAGCAACTGCAGGGCTGCCGGATTGTTCAGCAAGTCACCGTATGGGTTGCCGGAGTGACGGTAAGCTGACGAGATCAACACGGCATCATACTGTGTGACATCTTCGATGGAATCGATCACTACATCCACCGCCAGGTCGTGCAGCGGGTAGACGGTTGTGCCCCACGGACAGGGCGACACCGTATCCGTCACAGCCGTCAGCGTGATATTCCAGCCGAAATGCTGGAAATAGTCACGGTTCAGGAAATAATTCACTCCATACCGGTCCGGCAGGATCAGCAGAACCTCCACGGTCTGTGCGGATACGGTTCCGGCGCATAAAAGCAGCAGCATGACGACCCACAGCATGCCGCGCACAGAAAGTCCTCCTTTGAACATGGGAATTCCCCCTCCGTCATTTCCCTTGAAACGACGGCGTTGTTACCACGCATTGACTCGCATGGCATTCTACCGGCTCATGTGAACTGACATGTTCTTCGTCGGGCAGGAGACTTACAACGACAATGACGGCCGAAGGCCGGGGCAGGTGACGTTCGGACATGCGGGGAGTGCACGCCACGGTATCCAATCGCGACAGCATGTGCAGTCTCGGCAACCGGCTCCCCTGTCTGTAACATAGGATCAAACGGAGGCAAAAGCGAGAAGTTTTTCGCGGTTCGCGTCAAAAGACCGGAGAAAGACTCTGGAGTGCGTTCCTGTCGTTTGCGATCTGTTCAATGGATGGGAGAGCGAATTGACCGCATTCATCCGCCCAAGCGACGCTCCAAGACAATCAGGCGCTCGAATTCGCCTGTATCGTTTCCGCCGGGTTGCGCTGCCGGATGATCGTCCTGCCCGGGTAACGGAGTGATCGTCAGACGTCTGTCCGGCGGTCCCCAGGCATCGCTGAAGCGCTCCCCCCATTCGACGATCAGTAGCGCGCCCTCCGCCTCCTCTTCCAGGTTCAGGGCTGTCAGCTCGGCAGCATCCTTGAGACGGTAAAGATCGACATGCACCACGGGCGGATCGGTGGGATAGCGATGGACGAGTGTGAAGCTGGGGCTTCGCACCGGACGGATATAGCCAAGCGCATGCATCAGCGCACGCACGAAGGTTGTTTTCCCTGCGCCAAGGGGTCCGATGAGCGCGAGCGATTCTCCGGCGTTGAGCAGTGGGAGAAGCTCTCGCGCAACATCGGCGGTTTCTTCAGGTGAGCCTGATCGCCGCCGCAGTTCCGGCTGCCATCGGTAGGATCTGTCGGTTTCCTTCATGCCTCTGAACGCATCCCGGTTGACCCGTCTTGAACCTATTGGGTGGATTATAGTAAAGCCGTCCGTAAAAATACGTCCTGTCCGTGGTTTTGGTTCCTCTTCATCATCGATGGTGCCTATATTATAAGGATCGTGTCGGTATTGCCGCCCGAAACTGCAACGAGGAGAGTACATGCGATGACCGCGAAAGATCTGGCGAGAATGTTCGAATTCAATGCCTTTACCCTGCAGAAGAACATCGAAGCCGTGACGGACGAGGAGAGCCTGCAGATCCCCGAACCGTCCGTCAACTCGATGAACTGGGTTTCCGGGCACATCGTTGCCGTTCGAGCTGGTTTATTAAATATGGTCGGCGGAGAAACGATCTGGAACAAAGAAGCGCTGGCGTTGTATCGATCCGGCGCGACTCCGCTCACAGCGGAAAACGCACGACCGGTCGAAGAAATCATGGACGCCTTCCACGCCTCCCAACGTGCGGTTGAACAATGGATCGCGGAGTCAGATGCACGTCTGAACGAGATTGCAGACGGTGACGGCTTCCTCGCCGAAGATGAAACCTGGGGGCATCGTGTCTCCTTTTTCGCCCTCCACGAAGCCTATCACTGCGGGCAAATCGGCTACATCCGCCGTCTGGTCGGCAAAGAAGGGGTAATCTGACCATCCCCGCTCACCGCCCGGCGTGCCCTGCTATGCTTTGCCCGCCCGGCCTTCAGGCTGTCGCAGAAAGGCATTCATTCCCTCTTCTCCATGCCTGCGAAGAATCGCAAAGAACTGTTATTGTTGCTGTTACAAACGATGATGGATACCGGCTTGCGCAGGTCCAGTCCTCACGTTTTCCTGGCGGGGTGACACCTTGCGAGGCAGCCTCTTGCGCCCCTTCAGCCGGCGGTCACCTCCTGCAGGGTTTCCATCAGTGTTCTCATGCGGAAGGGTTTCAGGAGAAATTCACGGTAACTCACCGGTGTGCCGTCGGCGAAGTGCAGATTGTGACGTGACGCCCCGGTAATAATCAGAGGTACGTCCGGATCGATGTCACGAAGCTGAGTCAGTACCGTTTCACCCACACCTGCAGAAAACTCCGCGTCGATCAGGGCAACAGACGGTGCTTCCATCTCCTTCAGCCCCTCCGTCGCATCGGTTTCTGTGGCGAAGGTCACGACCTTGAATCCCGCCTGTTCGATCAGGTGATGGAATGTTCGGCGCACACTTTCATCGCGTTCCAGGAAAAACACAACCGGCTTCGTCTGTACTGTCCCCTGCGAATCCGATGATTGTGTCCGCGTGTCCGTCGATGAATCCTCGCTTCGTATCGATTTCCGGCGTGCCGGCAGCAGAATGCTGATGGTTGTACCTTCCCCGGGTTCGCTGTCAACACGGATGCCGCCTTCATGGTTTCGTACCACACCGAGTACACCGCCCATGCCGAGCCCCCGCCCTTTTCCCTTTGTGCTGAAGAAGGGTTCGAAAATGTGAGCACGCGTGGTTTCATCCATGCCTTTGCCGGTGTCGCTCACAAGCAGTTCGACATATTCTCCCGGCGCAAGTGCACCCCCGAGCAGCCATTTCTGCAACTGGTCCGTCTGAAGCTCCCTCAGCTGTGTCGAAACCGACAGGACACCCTGCGGCATATCCCGCATGGAGTCGAGTGCATTGGTGATGAGGTTCATCACCACTCGACGAAGGCCCGCCTTGTCGGCATGCAACACCGGCGCACGCGGATCGTAGTCGGTACGAAGCTTTACTTGTTTCGGAATATTCACCGAGAGCAGCGTGAGCATCTCGTCCACCAGCTTCGAAAGATGCAGGGGCTCGGGATCGATATCACTTCGCCCGGAATACTCCAGCAGTTCTCTGGCCAGATCGGCGGCATGATCGGCGGCACGGGTTGCACGTTTGATATTGTCCAGCAGCGATGGATTCTCGTTCGCGCGCAGGGTCGCCAATTCCAGGTAACCTTTGATCCCGCCGATGTAATTGTTGAAATCATGAGCGACGCCGCCCGCCAGCATCCCGAGGCTTTCCAGGCGCTGGGATTCCCGGGCGCGTTCCTCCCATTGCTTGATCTCGGTAATATCCTCCACCACTGCCGGCATCGTGGGTTCACCGGTATGATCGGCCGTAACACGCCCCGACAGACGAATCTCACGCTGCATCCCGTCGCGGCGGGTCCATTCCGTTTCAATCAGCACCGAATGCCGATTCTCGTCCGACCATGCCTGTTCAAACCACGCCGGTTTCTCCATTTGTTCCAGCGTGTAAAGGGTCTGCTCGCCACGCAGCGTATCGAACGTTTCGTATCCAAGCATGCCGACAAAAGCAGGATTGCCCTCCAGGAAGGTGCCGTCCCGGTCAATGCGGCAGATCCCCGGCACCGCAGAAGTAAAGATGGAGCGGTAGCGTTCCTCCGATGCTCGATAGAGGCTGGTCTGACGTTCAACCTCCTCGGCCAGCTCACGGGATTGACGTGCCAGGGTCCAGTTACGATAGATGAACAGACTCAAACTCACAACAGCGATGAGGATCAGGGTGCGGAACCATCCAGTGGCGGAAAACGGTGGAACCACCCTCAGCCGGGCTACCACAACGGGATCGCTCCAGCGCCCCAGTGCGTCCCTTGCCTGCACACGCATAACATATTGCCCCCTGTGCAGTGAGTGAAACAGGACGCTGCGCTCTGCGGTTTCAAACGTATTGATCAACTCGCCGCGCGCATCGGAGTACTCCACACGATAGAGCACCTCGTCTTCATCGATGAAGCTGATACAACGGTATCGCACCTCAAGTCCCGCCTGCTGCGGCACGCGAAGGCTTGTACGCTTCACAAGCTCACCGGCGTGAACGATACCAAGCGGTTCAACGACAGGTTCTGCCGCATATTGTTCTTTATGATCCCAGGCTGCATCGTATCGAGACGCTCCACTGCTCGTACCGATCCAAACATGACCGCTGCCGTCGACCATACCGGCATTACGATTGGTCTCCAGCCCCGCCAGGCCTTCCGTGGCGGTATACACATTCGCCTCTTTGCCGTCCCATACCACCACACCGTTGTCTGTGCCGACCCAGAGACGGCGGCGATCGTCCCGAAAGAGCAGATAGATCACTCGCTCTTGCATGATGTCGGGGATGTCGGGGGGTATGACAATGGAATCGTTCACAACTTCCATCAGACCGGTACGTGTACCGATAAACAAACGTCCGTGGTACTCCGTCGCGTTATATCCATAGATGTCTCGTGGACGGCTTTGCAGGTGAACAAGGGTATCACCGTCCCACACAGCTGCGCCACCCTCCGAACTGAACCAGAGAATCAGCAGACGGCCGTCCTCCATCGTATACAGATTGTGGATGTAATTGGAGGGCAATGCGGTCACCGCTCGCACACGGCGTCCGTCATAACGAAACAGACCGTTGTCGCCCCCGATCCACCAACCGCCCCGGCCGTCGGACACGATTGCGCGAATGCCTGTGAACGATCGATTCCCGGGGGGACCCTTCAGCCAGGTAAAGGTATGGTTGCGCTGGAGAATGCCCAACCCACGATTCGATGCAGCGATCAACACTCGACCGTCACCCATCGGCTCCAGGTCCATCGTACGTTCCACCGCAACCGATCGATTGTCTCCCCAGTCGAACGTCAGCTTCTTCGTCCGATTCTTGCCTGAATACAAGGTCACACCGCGATTGTGTCCAAACACCAGATGTCCCGGTTTCCTCTCACAAACCGCGGAAACCTCATCTTCAAGCAGCAGAGTGGCCCGGTCAAACGTTTGGAAACGCAAGCCTCGAATTTTCGCCACACCTCGAGGAGTGGTGAACCAGATGTTACTCTCACGGTCCAGATACACGTTGTGCGCCCCGTCCGCGGGCAGCCCGTTCAACGTTCCATACATCCGAGCCTCATCCTCGCTGACGTGGTAGAAGCTCGAAGCCGTCCCCGCGAACACACCACCATGTCCGTCCGAGTGGATGAGGATGGAATGCACATCCGAGGCGACGAAACCCGGTCCGGGCAATTCTATTGATTCATACCGGCCGCCCTGTATCCGTCCCATGCCGCCGGAGGAGGCCGTCCACACGGTGTGTTCCCCCGCAGTGCCACGGGTGATCTCAATCGCCTCCACACGGTCGGGAAGAAGATTTCTCAGTTTCGGATCCGGGTCGAAAAGCTTACCCTGACGGTAAAGCTTGATGCCGCTGCCCGTCGCGACAAACAGCGTATCACCCGATATATCGAGATCGTAAGCACGGTCGCCGCCCAACTCCGCTGCCTCGATTTCACGCCAGGATCGATCGGTGTAGAGCAGCAGGCCGGCACTCCCCATGGCGATGGCATGGGTCATCCCGCCCTTGTCCGGCACAATGCGATACCCGCGCTTTTTCACGTAATCCATGACCGGCACAGGATGTTGCGCGACCAGTTCACAAACGTCGTCCTCTAAACGGTACAGCCGGATAAAATCCTTCAGCAACCAGATTCGGCCGTCCGGATCGCGTTCGAGATAGTTGTTTGCGAACAACGGCTCGATCGGTTCCAGGCCGATCCGCTCCCACTCTTCACCGTCGTAGACCGACACCCCGCCCCGACCGATACACCACATCCGACCAACCGTGTCCTGCTGAAGATCATACGTGAATCCGGAAGGGAGCCCGTCCAGCTCCGTGTAGACT
>WJJA01000246.1 GCA_014729955.1 bacterium | reverse complement strand
GTCATATCCACCGGTGTTGTAAACAATGGGGATGTCCAGCCCCTCCTCCCATGCAATCGCGAGCGCCTCAACGATCCCGTGTACCTGCGGGGTCGGGGTGACCAGGTTGATGTTATGGGCGCCCTGTTTTTTCAGTGTAAGCATCATCTCAGCCAGGTCTTCAGCGGTGTACAACAAGCCGCGACGCAGTTGGCTGATGTCGCAGTTCTGACAGTAAAGGCAGGCAAGGTTGCAGCTCGAGAAGAAGATCGTACCGCTGCCGCGCTGACCGGAAAGCTCCGGTTCTTCACCGTGGTGCAACTGCGGGCTGTGAATACGCAATTCCGCCGGAAGACCGCATTCGCCAAGTTCACCCTTGTATCGTTTCACACGACATTCCCGGGGGCAGAGCCGACAATCGGCGACCAGAGTACGGAGATCATTCAAACGGCTTCGGGCAAGGGTAAAGCGTTCCTGAGTGTCATCAGGCATGGGCATTCATTGTCCTTTCAGAGTCCGGCACGAAGCATTGCATGTCGGACTACGGCGCATCGGCGGTTACAGCCCCGGAAGGTTGAGTGGAACGGCTGCTCACTTGGCCCACCGACCCCGCAATCGATCTTGGGTTTTCGCAAACAACATCGCTTTCATATCGTATTTCGGATATTTCGTTATAAGAATATGGCATCAAATCTTTCCATTGTTTATTGATTGCAACAATATATGCGTTTTTTACGTTTTACGCAAGAGAAACCCGCTCAATGAGATTTCACCAAACGGGTTGAAATGTTCTCCGGGGGAGTGATGGAAATCAACTGTCAGGTCACACCTGCCTGCGACAAGCAAGACATGACGGGACACTTTCCCATGAGATCCGACCTGGGTTGTGTCAGATCCCGGCGCGCGTAAGCGGGGTATGATCCGACACTCGAAATCGATTTGCAACGGTTTTAAATCGCGCGCAGGGCCTGGTTCAGGTCGTCCATAAGGTCACGCGGATCCTCGATCCCCACCGAGATACGAATCATGTTGTCCAGGATGCCGGCCGCCTCACGCTGATCCTTTTCATACGTGGAATGCGTGGTCGATGCCGGGTGGCAAATCAGGCTGTCGCAATCGCCCAGACTGACAGCTACCGTATGCAGTTCGACCGCATCCATCACTTTTTTGCCGTCCTCGAAACCGCCCTTGATCTCGAAGGCGATCATGCCGCCGAAGTCGCTCATCTGGCGCTTGGCCAGCTCATATCCCGGGTGCGATTTCAAACCGGGGAAATGCACCTTGGTCACCTTCGGGTGAAACGCCAGGAACTGGGCGATCTTGTGGGCGTTTTCGCAGTGCTTCGCCATGCGAATCGGCAGGGTCTTCAATCCGCGCAACAGCAGCCACGCCGACAGTGGAGCCATGGTCGCGCCGGTATCGATGTAAACATCGACATCCAGTCGGTCCATGAATTCCTTTTTCGCCACGACGCACCCGCCGACCACATCACCATGTCCGCTGATGTACTTTGTCGTAGAGTGAATGATCACATCAACACCATGTTCCAGGGGCCTTTGGAGGATAGGGGTGGCGAAAGTATTGTCTACCATTACCGTCAGGTTGTATTTGTGTCCCAGCTCGGTCAATTCTTTAATGTCAAGGATCGCGAGGGTCGGATTGGCCGGGGTTTCGAACAGCAGCACTTTGCAGTTCTTAGCCTTCTTGATTGCATCCTCGACTTTGTTCAAGTCGGTAGCGTCCACTTCGATCGCTTTCACACCAAAACGGGGCATCACATGTTCGTTCAGAGCGTGCGTGCCGCCGTAAACCGTCTCCGATACCACGTAAGAATCGCCGGACTTGCATTCGGTCATCACGGCGTTAAAGATTGCCGCCATCCCGCTGGCGAATCCGTGCCCGACTTCTCCGCCCTCCAGGCATGCGATCTCGCGCTCGAACGCCTGCACCGTGGGGTTGGAAATACGGCTGTAAATGTAGCCTTCCGCCTCGCCCTGGAAGAGGTCGGCGCCGTGCTGGGAATCTTTGAATGCGTACGTCGAGGTCTGGTAAATCGGCAGGCTGACCGACCCGGTGTGCGGATCGCCGCCGCCGAACCCGTGAATCGCTTTTGTTGCGATTCGCCAACTGTCCTTCGCTTTGCCGTGCATGTTTCCCCCTTGGGAAATGGGCCGATCATCGGCCGTTTATCCTTTGTTAGCCCTTGGAATTGAGCTCGACCAGGACACGTCCCGTCGATTTCGGATGCAGAAACCCGATCTGCATCCCCTCCGCGCCGGCGCGCGGTGCCTTGTCGATCAGGCGTACACCCTTGTCCTCGTACTCTTTCAGCGACTCGGCGACGTCGTCCACTTCGTAGCAGATATGGTGCATCCCCGCCCCCTTCTTCGCCAGATGCACAGCAATTGGTGACTCGTCCGACATCGGTTCCAGCAGTTCGATCCGCACCTCACCCACACCGAACATGGCGACACGAACCTTCTGATCCAGCACCTCTTCGGTCCCGAGGAACTCCAACCCGAGCACGTCACGGTACAAATGAATCCCTTCCTCCAGATCTTCCACCGCGATGCCGATATGCCTGATCTTGCGTATCATGAGTCGGTCCTCTGTTTGTCTTGACTGTGTATCAGGCGATTCAGAGTGTGCCCTGCCGGGTTCGCCTGCAGGCGTACATCCACTCGGTTCTTAAAACATCAATCCGAAACGGTCACGGATTTCTTTCACCACTTCCGCCACCACGCCGTTATCGCCCTCCGGGTCCACGTGGGTGGTGTCGATCACACGCACCGGCGCGATTTTCGTCGCACGCTCGGCCCAGCCCTCGTACGCGCGGTTCAATTCAGCGAGGTACTCGCGCGATATTCCTTTCTCCGACAGCCTGCCGCGGCTCTGAATCCGATCGATCAGTACATCCACATCGGCGTGCAGATAGAGAATCAGGTCCGGCGCACGCAGATACGATATCATCGTATTGAACAGTGCTCGGTAGTTCTCATAGTCTCGCGGGGACATGAACCCCTGCAGGTTGAGCGTGCGAGCGAAAATCTCCACATCCTCGTAGATGGAACGATCCTGGATACACGAACGGTTTGATTGTGAGATTTCACGCTGGCTCTCGAATCGTTTCGACAGGAAATAGACCTGCAGGTGAAAGCTCCAGCGTCTCATGTCTGCATAGAAATCGTCCAGGTATGGATTGTCGATCACCGGCTCAAAGTAGGCCTTCCAGCCGAGCTGCTCCGCTGCGAGTCGTGTTACGGTCGTCTTGCCGACCCCGATATTCCCTGCGATGGTCACAAAATGATTCATGTATGGCCACTGAAACGGTTTGGTTTTTGTAACGTCGGTGCGTCGTGCCGATCCGGGAACAGACCGGGGAAAGCAATATAC
>WJJA01000038.1 GCA_014729955.1 bacterium | reverse complement strand
ATATTTCACGAGTTCATAGTGCGTCAGATGCGAGGCGCGAAGGATGAAGCTGTATGGCAATACCGCGAATCCTTCGGAACAAAGCAGATGACGTGCTTGGGACCGCCCGAAGGGTGAATGAATAAATGGGTTTTTCTCTTTTACGTCCGGGTACAAACCGTCGCCGGGAGGAAGTGACAAATTGGGGAACATCTTCCTGTAAAACCAGTCCTTACCATAGCTCGCTTTCATCATTCATGAAATATTCGGGTTAGACCCGCGTCAGCGGGTGTGGCCCGATACACAAAATGGATCTTAAACGGCACTAGTGAACCAATTCCGATGAATCGGTCCGCCGGGAGCCGGTTAACGGGAGAAGGAATTGACGCGAACGAACCTGCGTCACACCGTACTCATCACGCTTGTACTCTGTCTGCCTGGAGGCATGCTGCCATCCGCCTTCGCCGGTGAGGCTGATGTTCCGACCGGAAAAACCCTTCATGCGACCACGGAACCGGACAGCACCGATCGGGAACTCCAGTTCCTGGGTTCTCCCTACGTTTCCGCGAACAGCGATGTGGGATTTACCATCGGGTTCGGTGCGAGCTTTACAAAGGGACGTGATCTCAACCTCACTCTCTCCACGAGTTATTCAACACGCGGCTTCATGAGCCTTTCGCTGAAGGGGGAAGTGGTTACCGGCGGCGCCCGTTGGATTCGTGAAATCATCGTTGGACGTTACAAGCGGCGCCTGTATGCGCCGTCCGGGTGGTCGCCGGACCCGTATGCTGTTGCGACATCGGATCGTCTTCTGGTCACCCTCGCCCCCTTGTGGGAGATCAGGGGCGTGGAGGTCGGCCCTGAACTTTACATGCTGGTCGCCGACAGTCGCGACTTTGAGGGCGGCGACGGTAACCCCTGGATGGGGCCTACACCCGGGCGGTTCCGCGCAGGGTCAGCCGTCACCGGGGGGGTGAGGGCCCGGTGGCGCACCATGAGCGCGACGCGGCCCATGCACGGATGGTTGCTGGAGGGTGCCGTAAGGGGCGGGGTTGCCGACGGTGAAACGTTTGACAAACCTCGACCTGAGTTTGCGCTCGATTTGCGTGCGGCGACCGCCCTGAGGCTTTCCGATGCGTTCCGTCTTTATCTGCGCGGACAGGGAACGTATTTCGAACAGGCACCGCAGGCGGTGCAACCCTTCTTGGGCGGCATTGAGACCCTGCGCGGGCAGTCGCTGGAACGTGACGTAGGACGCCGTGTGCTCATGAGTCGCAGCCAGTTCCATTACCGTTTCGCGAAACACTGGGCATGGCCGGGAGAACTGGCGCACCGGATCTGGCCGCTGGTCCCGCCCCTGAAACTGGACCTTGAACTGGTGGCATTTCATGACATGGGCGCGGTTGGAGATCCGTTGTATGACGGCTGGCAACGGACTCGGCACGGTTACGGCGGCGGGTTGCGCTGGGTCATACCGCCGGAGCTGGTGTTTTTCTTCGACATCGCCCGCGCCCCGGACGGTACCCTGTTTTTCTACTTCGGAGGCGGGGAAACGTTGTAGTTCGTACGGGTGAAGCCGTCTTGGAAAATGACAACACCGTAAACGGGTCGAAGAGGCTGGAATGATACAAGAACCGCGCGGATTGCCGTTGCTGACCGAGCGGCTGCGTATACGCATGCCGACAGTTGACGATACCCCCGGCTTTCACACACTCTACAGCGATCCGCGGGTCATGAAGTATCTCTCCACCGATCCGTCGAAAAGCCTGGAAGAGACGTGTGAACGGGTGGAACGGCTGATCAAATGGCAACAGGAGTGGGGCTATACGGTCTGGTTGGTGGAACACAGGTTGACCGGCGAGTTTGTCGGGCATTGCGGGCTGTTGCAGATGGCGCGGAAAGGTCCGGAGGTGGAGGTCGCCTACGCCGTCGTCCCTGCACAACAAGGCAGAGGGTATGCCACCGAAGCCGCGCGAACGGTGCTGGCCTACGGGCTCGAAGTCCTTGGTATATCGCCGATTTATGCCGTTTGTCTCCCTGAAAACAATGGTTCGGAAAAGGTGATGGAAAAAATCGGTATGAAATGGTTGGAACGTTCCAATCGATTTTATGACAGAGAGTTGACGATCTATCAAGCATGATAATCTTTGAAAGCACAAAGAAGATGAAATATTTGTTTCTTGTTGAAATAAACTAATATGTAGTGCGGGCTAATACTGCCTCTCTTGCTTGTAAAACTGTCTATTCAGTGCGTACTTTCCTCGTGACCATTGATTCAGTTTGAGGAAACGATGCAAGACTGGGTTCATCCAAGTGAGATTGCACAAGATGTGTTATTGGGGTCTCACACTCATGTTTCAGTCGGCGTAGTATTCCAGGGCTTGACCTATGAAGAAGCGGGCTTGTCGGTGGACAATGCGCCGTATACGATCTGGCAGCTGCTTTGTCACATGCAATACTGGCAGGAAAAACTTGTGAAGCACCTGCGTGGGATCGAAGAAGTGAGCTGGCCGGAACGCTCGGTCTATGGATGGGTCCAGGAGAAAGGCCCGACGAGCGAGGAAGAATGGAGTGAAACGGTCGTACGGTTTCTATCCACCATGCACGAAGCTGTGGAATTGATCGAAACGATGGAAGTGAATTGGTCCGCTCATCTGCAACGAGAGTTAGACCGAAAACGGCGGCAATCCTTGTCACCCTCGACGAAGAACCTCGAAAAAGACCAGGATCGAGCTGCGGTGCCCTCCATGCTTCAGGTGGTTTGCGATCTGGGATCCCACACAAATTATCACCTCGGTCAGATTGTTTTGCTGCGTCGCCTCCTGGGACTTTGGCCGCCGCCCGACGGAGGGGCGAGCTGGTAAAGAGTTCTTCCGGGATGATTCACCTTTACAAGCTTCGCTCCCGCACCATTACACCTTCTCCGCTCAAAAGAACCGGCGAATCTCGCTCGGTGCTGTAAGCAGGGAGAACCTTTTTGCTTCATCCGCAGAGGTTGTTGTGCGGTCTGATCATCTATGTTTATCTTTACCTGTTGAGCCCATCACTACATGCTTTGGGGAACAAGATGAGCACTGCTTCGATCGCCGGCCGTACCGTCATCTGCCTTCTGCTTTCCACATTCCTGCTACCATTCAGTTCATTTTCCGCCGAACCTCATTCCAAACGATCAATGAAGGAGGACTTGATTCCCGCCGAGGTCTCCGGGCCTCCGATGGTACGCGGTTTCGTCGGCATGGGCCCGGCCACCGGCGGCACCCATTTGTACGGCACGCTCGGGGCGACCTACCAGACCCATGAGTCGGTCATCTACACGGGCAAACTCAATTGGGTGGGAGATTTTGTGTTTGGCGCGCAGCCGGACCTGTCGTATTCCGGGGCGTTCTCGGACAACTTTGACT
>WJJA01000245.1 GCA_014729955.1 bacterium | reverse complement strand
GTCTTTACACTCATATCAGCATCGATGAACTGCCGGGGAAGAACATGTCCAAGGCGGATGCACGGGAGACCTGGACTGACATCACGCCGGACGACATCAAGCGGCAGCGTGAACAGATCAACCTCGCCGTTCGCGCCCGCGGTCCGCGCCGGGAAGGGGGCCGGCCGACGAAAAAAGAACGGCGTGAACTTGACAAACTGCGCAAACGCCGGTAAACGGAGATTCCGGGAAATCCCTGTGGTAACACCGTATTGGACAAAGGAGACGGGGTCGGCATGAACACCGAACTGCACAACGTTCTCAAACCCGGGCGTGTGTTCCTCGACATCGAAGCCGGCGATGCGGTTTCTCTGATCCACACCGTCTCTGACCGTCTGCGAGATTGCGACGAGGTGATCAGCTCCAGGGAGATGGCGAAAGCGGCCGTGATTCGCGAACGCGAGATGCCCACGGGCATCGAGCACGGGATCGCTCTTCCTCATGCCCGCACGCATGCCGTGCGGGGTTTGCTGGTCGCATTTGTCCGTCCCGTGAAGCCGATTCCCTTCCAGGCTCCCGATGGAGAGCCCGCCGATCTGATTTTTTTCTCAGCGATTCCTCCAAGAAGCATTACCGAATACTTGAAGCTTACCGCGCACATTGTTCGCATGCTGTCCGCCGAAGGTTTACAAGAAACATTACGTTCCGCACAGACACACGCAGATGTATGTAAAGCCTTAGGCTTACATCTAGAGTAACTTCAAGCACACGTTCCAGTTACCTGCCGCTCCCCGCACAGCCTGTCCCGTGAAACTCACTCAAGCCTGCTCCGTTTCTGCCGATAAGGAAAATGAAGATGATTCCGTTTGGCAAGGGCGGAGCATCAGCCTAATGTAGCACCCGTTAAACGAGCAGGGGAATTCCCCCCGCCGGGTGGGAAAGGTGTAGCTATGGCGAGCGTGCAGAACCACGACAACGATCGGGTTTTGTATTCGATCTCCCAGGTCCAGGCGATCACGGGAGTCGGCACGCCGACCATCCGTAAATGGGAAGCCGCATTTCGCGATTATCTGAACGTCGTACGCACACGTGGAGGACAGCGCCGATTTAACCAGGAAGCCGTCGACAAGATCGAGATGTTGAAGCAGCTGATCTATGAAGAAGGCCTTTCCCTGGAAGGCGCACGCAAACGACTGGAGCAGATGGATTCACCCGAGATGGTTATGCAGGAGGGGGATCCAACCTTCGAGAAGCTTGCGGACATGGTCACGGACATGCTGTTGCAGAAGCTGTTCCGTGAAGGGTTGTCCCCGCCGCGTGACCTGGACCCGCCTCGACGAAGCCGCGGCGGTGCCGGGAGTGACCCGGGCACGTAATACGGCTGAGGTCACGCTGACAGGACGGACAATCAGGAAATGCGGGGCATCCAGCACGGATGCACGACCGAGGTGTGCGGTTAACTTCCCCAGGCGCGGACCCGGCCTGTCGCAAAATCCGATGGTTCCAACCCAAGTGTGAACGTCTCGATCGAAGGATCGAGGCGTTTCTTTGTCCGGCCTGTCGGGATCCGTCCGTCGCTACGGTTCCCGCCTGCCGGCGCTCGCAGCATCCCATTTCGCAGCTGGGTTCCGTGCCGCCGGAAAATCACAAATAGCTGATATTCATATCCTTACAAACGACGCTGGATGCCGGCTTTCCTTGCGGGCTTGTCCGCCGGCTTTCGACCCACAAACGGGCCGCTGGTATGGGACATCCCGGCACACGCAGCAGCATACCACATGTACCGACCATTCACAGTTTTCGACACCCCTACCACCAGCGCCAATGCGGAATCGCACGCAGACCCTCCGTTCCTGTCCGAAACAGCAACGCACCTTCCCGGTCCGTGCGACGCAATGGTATACCCGCGTCAGCGATGCGTGCCCGAACGTCTGCAGCCGGGTGGCCGTAGGGATTGCCGGCACCACAGGAAACGGAAACGATAGCGGGTTGCCAGGCTTTGAGCCACTCACGGGACGTGGATGAAGCGCTGCCGTGATGGCCTGCCAGGAGCAGATCCACGGGCTGCGGTGCCGTACGCAGCAGCACCCCGTGTTCCTGCTCCACCCCGATATCACCGGGGAAAAGGGCTTCGTTCGCACCATGTGTCCACAGAACCGCAAGTGACCGTGCATTGTCGGACCGTTCCGAGGAACGAATATCCCCGGACGGATGCAGTACAGTGAACTGACCGATCAACGGAACATCGATCTGCATACCGGCCTGCCCGTTCAAGACCACCGCCTGAGTCGCCCGGAGCGTCATCAGGGCCGAACGCCCGCGTTTATCTTCGCCCGTGCCGGGTCCTGCAACGACCAGGGCGATCTTCAGCTCTTCCGGCGTCTCTTCGATCGCCCCCACGTGGTCGGCGTCTCCGTGAGTGAGGAACCATGCCTCAACACGTCGTATTCCGAGCAGGCGCAGTTGCTCCATGATAGTCGTATTGCCGGGCGGTCCCGCGTCGATCACGACCGCGCGTGCTCCTGAACGAACCAGGATACCGTCGCCCTGTCCTACATCCAGCACAGCAAGCTTAGGGGCGGGATCCGGCAACCATACCTTTTGCAGCACGATTAAAACCGCAACCACTCCCGCTGCAAGGCTGAATGTGGGCAGAGGGGCTCGCTGGAATCGTTTGCGCAGCATGAACAGCGCAAGCGCAGCTAGCAGGGCCGGCGCGACGGCGGTCACGGGAAGACGCTCGGCCGCGGGCAGAAGCAGACCAAGCTGCGACATCCACTGCACCACCTGCAGCATACCGGATGCGCCGGCGCCGAAAATCTGCGCAAGCGGAGGCAGCCACGCAACCAGGCCCGTAAGTTGAACGGCGACCAGCGCGACCGTCACCACCGGGAGCGCCGGCAGGGTGAGCAGGAAGCCGAACCAGGGTAGACGGCCGAAATGCAGGATCAGCACCGGTGCCGTTGCCGCGGAGGCAGTAAAAGAGACGATCGCGGCAGCAAGCAAAGCAAACCCCGCAGTGACCCACGGCCCCTGTTGTTGCCATCGCAGACGCAGGGCGATCGGACGTGCCCAGGGAGCGACCCATGCCGCCCCGAGCAGAGCTCCGGCCGCGCCGGCAAAACTGAGTTGGAACCCGGCATCGCCCAACGAAGCGGGGTGAACCATCAGAATGATCCAATACGCCGTCAGAAGAGCATAGCCGGGATGTACCTTTCGTCCAAGCATTTTTGCGCAGGCCGCGAGGCCGATCATAAGGGTTGCGCGCACCACCGGAGGCGACATGCCCGTGATCGGGGTGAACAGCAGCAAACCAATGACAATCCCGCCCCACACAAAACGTGGACCGAAAGGAAAAGGCGCAAGAAGCACCGCAAGCAGCCCGGCGACCAGGCCCGCATGCAGGCCGCTGATCGCGAAAAGGTGCATCAGGCCGCTGTGGGCGTATTGCTCACGCCGGGCAGTGTTCCAGCGCGTACGTTCCCCGATCAGCAACGCCTCGGCGAGCGGTTGCTGATCGGGTGCGATGTAGTCTTGTATCGCCGTGCGGAAGGATTGGCGCAGATGCCCGAACCAACGTTCCGGGTGCAGCCCGCCATGTATGGCAGGCTCGATCTCAAGGTGTTTTGCCCCCTGGATCCTGTATTGAACTCCCCTCGCGCCCCAGTATCCTTTGGCGTCAAACCCGCCGGGATTGCGTGCCTGCGGGTGTGTTCGAATCTTACCGGCCAACCACACACGATCTCCCGGCAAGACCTGCAACGTGCTGTCGACCCACAGGGAAGCCGTGCCTCTCAGGGGCGCTTCCACGGAACCGGCCCGCCAACGATGCAGGTCAATTCGTAATACGGTATGATCCTCGCCGCGCAGCACAGGCAGGCGGACGGTTCCTTCGATCCAGCCTGTTGGTGTCGGCGTAGCGGGAGGTTCGCCGATTGCCCCTCGTGCCAGGCCGAGCAACAGCCAGAGCAGCAGCGACAGGGGTGTGAGAAACAATTGAAACCGTTTCAGGGCGATCAAAGAAAGGATCACAATCAACAGAAAGGCGGGAAGGAAAGGCAGCAACGGCAGCGACGGGACGAACCGGCCGAGGAGGAGACCCATCGTGAACATCGCGCAAGCGAAGAGAAGGGCTTGAGTCGGCTGGTAGCGCTCACGAGGTGGAAGCAGCATCATTTCATCGTTGGTATTGAATGAAGACAACCCGAATAATATAGGCCGGCTATCGTACCGGTAGCGAACCGGCTCCTGCCCCGAACGTCATTCCGGAAGCTCGTTCTTGGAGTACCATACCGCCGGGAGAACCGACGTGGACGCAGATGCTGTGATTTCAGTGTGCCGGGGGGAATCTGTTTGGCATGCCGGGACGGTCCACCACGATGTCGGACATGGGAATTTCCGCCAGGATCAGGCCTCCCGGAGAAAAGTGCCCGAATCCCGTGGTCAACGTTGCTTTTGCTCCGGGAGCAGTCGTACACTGGTTGTACACGGATGTTCGCAAAGTCTTCCGTGTTTACGGGTATTCTTAAGCAGTGAGTTTTGTATGACCGGCAAAGTGAAGTGGTTCAATGAAGCCAAAGGCTACGGCTTCATCGAAGGCGAGGACGGGAAGGACGTATTCTGCCACTACAGCGCGATCCAGGGCGACGGGTTCAAGACTCTCGCCGAAGGTGAGCGGGTGGAATTCGATGTTGAGCAGGGGCCCAAGGGACCCGCAGCGAAGTCCGTAAAGCGGGTGGGCTGATCCAGCTCACAACCCGCTCAAACGTTTTCGCGCCGCGGCAGAATTGTCGCGGTTTTTCTCTGCCTGCTCCCGAACTGTGTATGCCCGGGAACGCATCGACAGACGAACAGGTATCCGGGATATGGACAACAGATCGGGCAGGGGCTGGGCTGGTTCGCATCGTCGCAACAGCTCGCTGCAACGATAAAATGCGCCGATCGGGATTGCACCATCCCCGGAAAGCATCAATGTTATAGTCACGCTGTACTCGAATTGTTAGCGGCCCTCAACTCTGGGACAGGATGAAACCGCCGCGTCTGCATACCGCCGGACAACTGCTCCGTTCAAACATCGCCTACGCCGGTCGGGCGTATACCTATGTATTTATCCTCCTGCTCCCGTTTCTGCCGGAGTCGATCTCCTTTACACGCTGGAACGTAACCGTGTCCGGTGCGGCTGTCGCTTCGCTGGTACTGATCCTGTTCGGTGCGGCGACCCTGCTTCTGGAGCGACTCTCCCTGAAACAATCCTGGTGGTTGCTGTTGGTCCTTGCAGTCCCGCCCGTGCTTTCGGCTCTTGCCATAAACGGGCGTGGAACTCCGCTGCTGCTGACAACCGCTGAAACTCTCGGCCGTCTCTTCACGGCCGCAGCGGTCATGGTGCTTTTTGCCCGGCAAAGCTGGGAGCGCATCGGCCTGCTCGCGGCCATCGGTTTCATGGGATTCATGATTTCGTTGCTGGGCCTGGGCGATGCACTGACCTGGCGTCTGACCGATTCCGCCACGCACCTGTTTTCCCGACAACCGGACCACTGGTCCCTGCTGCCGTTGGCAACCGGTCCGTTTGACACGGCTGAGGAGCTGGCATGGCTGGCGGCGGTATCGATGCCGATCGCTGCCGCGGCAGCGTTATCGGTGCGTGGACTATGGCATATCATCGGCTCGCTCGCGATTGGGATCTGCTGGTTCGGCGCATTGATGACCTACACTCACCTCGCGCCTATTGCAGGCCTGGTGGGCACTTTGATTGTGTTGATTTCCCTCTACGGCCGGCGCAATGCCTCGCCGCTGATCTCCGTATCGATTGCTCTGTTCGGCCTCGCTGCCGTTGTGCAGCCGGAATTCCGCGCACGCTGGACCGATCAACGAGAACCGATCCTGATGTTTCCCCTCGACGTAGAAACCGCCCGTATTCCAGGCGCTGCCGAGGATTCCCTGCAGGTCACGCTGTTGAACATGGGCCCGCTGCCCTGGCCCGACTCATTTGAGGCGGGGTATCACCTTTTCGTATTAAGTGAAGGAAGCGAAGGGGAACTGCGGCTGGAACGTGATGGCTGGGTCGGCCATGTTGTCGGTGATGCGGTGTATCCCGGCAGTGAAATGCTGTTACGGCTTCCGTTTCACACGGAAGAATCTCGGGGTTTTGTGCTGCCCGATTTGCGGGGTCCGGGCGGTTGGTTCGGGCAGATGTACGGCTACCCCTATCTCGTTGCATACCGCGCCAACCTGGAATTTCACCGTGGTCAGACCACGCCGGCATATCGTGTTGATATTCTTGTGCCCATGCGTGACCAGGAACTGTTGGATGAAGCGCGCCGCATGATCGCGCCGATCGCACGATCGGACTCAAGTACACCGCTGATGACCGCCTGGCGTGACGCGCTGCAATTCGCCAGGGCGCGTCCGATTCTGGGCTTTGGAGCCGGTGCCATGGAGGACATGCTCGGCGAGGAGTCGCGCAGTCTCGTGCTGGAGATCCTGGTATCCTTTGGAGCTGTCGGCCTGGTTGCATTCATCGTGCTAATGGTGTTCCTGCTCCTTAAACTGGTTAATCGAAAGAGTCTTGAGGCGATTACGTTGCTGGCAATCCTCGGTGTGATCCTTCTGCTCGGAGCCAGTCGCAATCTACCGTCCGACTCGGTGCTCGCCTCGTTTACGGCCGTCATGCTCGGTCTGGCGTTCAGTGCATCGTTCTACCCGGATGATTCTCCTTATGAACGATGGATTGAAGACTCCCATATCCCCACTCACGGCTCCCTGTCAAGATTTCGCAGGTAAGGTTTCTACCCCCTGTCTCGAGGAGGCGACCCCGCAGGGATTCGTGAAAGGACCATCCATCCCGGCGAAGAATGAAAACGCGTGGAATTTTGCGCTTTTGGTTTTCAAATCGAGCAGACCTGCCATATTTCGTTCAGAAGCCATAAAAACCAAAATTGACGACCTGTCCTCGCAAACCTGCGGAACCCAAAATTCCCAAAAAACGCTATACCAGACGAATAACTTATAATGATCCTCTTGGAAACGCTTACCGGTAAAGAGACGCAAAGATACGTAAAAAGGTAGATTCATCGTTTCCGAGATCGTATTTTCCTGTCCGTACAGTTGCGGTCTCATCATGGGAGAGCCACGTGCGTCGTGTCCTGATCGACGATGTAGAACCGGGAATGATACTCGGTCGGTCCATTTTTTCTGAGGCAAACAATCTTGTCCTTGCCGCCGGCAAAGAGCTGGACCCCCAATATATCAAGCGGTTTCGTGAACTGGGCTACAGTTCGGTTTTCATCGAAGAGAAGGGGTTTGAATCCGTCAATCCGATGGAAGCAATCTCTACGACGACTCGGACGGTAGCCGAACGAGCGGTGCTGGACGGCATCGAAAAAATGTCCAACGCAATCCGCATGAAGACCGAAACAGAGAGCATTTCTCGTGAAATGCTGCAGGAGCAGCAAAAGGTCTTTTCCCTTCCCAATTCGAACGAGTTATCTCTGGCAGTTGCCCATATCGTTCGCGATGTGATTGAAAGCAACGTCACCCTGGTGGATGTGTTTGCCGAACTGACCCACGAAACGTATATCTATCGTCATTCGGTGAACGTGGCGGTCTTATCGGTTCTTCTGGGCCGGAAGTTCGGATTTACAAGCAAGCAGTTGCGTGAACTGAGCCTCGGTGCATTGTTGCATGATATCGGCAAGGTCTGCATGCCGAGAATATTGGGACGCCCCAAACGCGACCTGGATGAAGACGAGATCGAGACCTTCAAGGAGCACCCGGTGTTCGGCGCGTTGATCGTGAAGAACACCAATCCTTCACTGTTCACAGAATATTTCACGGTTCTGCATCACCACGAATGGCAAAACGGCAACGGCTACCCTCAGGGCTTGACCGGCGACAACCAGCCGCCGACACGCTCCGGACAACGACCGTCGGAAAAGATCTTCCGTTTCGCGGAAATCGTCTCCGTGGTCGAAGCGTTCGACAACCTGGTGAACGGGTATGGTGAATTGCCGCGCCCGCTGACACCGGCGGACGCGCTCGGTACCATCATTTCCCTTTCTCACAAGCGGTTCAACCAGAATGTGTGCCATGCGTTCAGCCAGATCGTCTGCCTCTACCCCACCGGCAGCCTGGTGCAGATCCTTGATTGTTCCCAACCGAAGTACAACGGTTTCTTCGCCGTCGTGAAGGAGCAGAACTTTGATTCCACCCGACCGGTTGTAATCCTCTACGCGGACACGGAAGGGTCTCGAGTCAAACCTTTTACACTGGATTTCATGGACGATCCACGGTTGCGTCTGCGCTTGATGGGTTGAGCGTGGCTCGGACAGAGGTTGCCCCCTCCACCGCACGATAACCGTCATCCCTTCCTGTTGCCCTTTCCCTGCTTGTGACAAGGCGGTGAACGGCCTATCCCGAATATTTCATGAATGATGAAAGCGAGCTATGGTAAGGACTGGTTTTACAGGAAGATGTTCCCCAATTTGTCACTTCCTCCCGGCGACGGTTTGTACCCGGACGTAAAAGAGAAAAAGCGATTTATTCATTCACCCTTAGGGCGGTCCCACGCACGTCATCTGCTTTGTTCCGAAGGATTCGCGGTATGGCCATACAGCTTCATCCTTCGCGCCTCGCATCTGACGCACTTTGAACTCGTGAAATATTCGGGCTATATTGCACGCGCCTTCGCAACAAATGCACCAGGGGCCGCGTGTGGCCGGCGATCAACGCAGCTTGTACCAGCGTCTACGAGAACGATTCCACTGGATGCCCAAACCGCTGAGACGATTCAGCAAGTTCGGGATCGTGGGCGCACTCGGTGTGGTTGTGAACCTCCTCTTTTATACCCTTTTCAAGGAAGCGTTCGAGATTGAAGACTTCCTGTCCCGCGCGCTTGCGATTGAGCTTTCCATCCTCCATAATTTCAGCTGGAGCATGCTCTGGGTCTGGGGAGATCGCGGGCAGGGCTGGACGATTGTTCCCAGGCGTCTGTTGAAATACCATGCCACCACCCTCTTCAGCTCCTTCGGTGTGACCCTCGCGGTCGGATGGGCGGTGCTGCAGGGATTGCCGGAAGACACCTTCCTTTCCTCTTATATCAGCCACCTTGCGGGCATTGCGGCCGGCATGCTGACCAACTTCCTGCTTGCCAATTTCTGGGTCTTCAAGATCTCGTACCGCGGCGAAGATCGGGACGAACGTCCCATACCCTGAGCTCCACACCGTATCTTCTCGGAAGGAGACGTTCTACGTTACGAAAACCGAGATCGGTGAGTGCCTGTGACAACCCCTACACTCAAACCCCTGTCGTTGCGAAGCAGAACCCTGCATGATCCCCTGCTGTGGTGGATGCTCGGGATCTCCGCAGCGTTGCGTCTACTCATGTCGGCACTGATCGGACCGGGATTCGACGAAGCCTATTACCATGCCTTCAGTCTTCACCTCAGTGCCGGATACTTCGATCATCCGCCGCTGGTGGCGATCACCGCGGGGTTGGGACGGTGGCTTACCGGTTGGCAACATCCCCTCACCCTGCGTTTCGGGGCGGTGTTGTGGTGGACTGTCGCACTGCTCGGATTGTACCGTCTTGCGTTGCACCTTTACGGGCGGCGTGCGGCACGTCTCGCCGTGTTCCTGCCGCACACGATGCCCTATTTCCTGGTCGGTGCGGGCGCGTTTGTCATTCCGGACAACGCCCTGGCGGCGGCCTGGGTGTGGGCCCTGGTGGTTGCGCACGAGATTCGCGACGAACGTATCAAACGTCTGCACGGCTTCCTTCTTCTCGGCGCGCTGACCGGTATCGCTCTGCTCGCCAAGTACCATGCCGTGCTCCTGCCCGCCGCGCTGGTGATCGCGAGCCTGTACGATCGAAAACTTCGTGCATGGTGGCGTGACCCCCGTCTCTACCTTGCGGTGCCCGTCGCGCTGCTCGTGTTTTTGCCCTGTATCCTGTGGAATGCACAAAACGAATGGATCAGTTTCGCAGAACAGTTCGGAAAGGGTTCATCGGGCGGACTGCGGTTGCGATTCGACCTGCTGGGACAGGCGGTCGGCGGCCAGGTCGGCTACTTGACGCCGTGGATGGCAATAGCATTGTGGATCGCCTCCCTGAAGCGACCGCCGCAACGGCGGGCGGAGGATCGCTGGCTGCTCGCGTTCTGGCTGCTGCCGGTCGGACTGTTCACACTGCTTGGGTTGACACGAGGCATCCTGCCCCACTGGACGATGCCGGGCTACCTTTCAGCACTGGTGCTCGCGGCAGGCTGGTTCGCGCGCAACCGCGGTGCAGGCGGCGACGACCCCCTGGAAACGCGCGTGGACAACGCCGAAGACCTGTTTGTTACGCAGAAACAGGCGAGTTGGCTCGGGGCGGCGTTCGGGGTGCTGCTCGTTCTGATCGCCGGCCTGATCCTGCATGCGCATACCGATTTGATTCCGCTGCCGGACAAGGGCGATCCCACCCTCGATCCCGCAGGCTGGGAACGTGCTGTGAACACTCTTGAGCAGCAGGGTGACCTGACGGAAGATGACGTCTTTTTCACGCACAAGTGGTTCACCGGCGGCGAGATCCTCTGGGC
>WJJA01000244.1 GCA_014729955.1 bacterium | reverse complement strand
GAGAATATCATCGGGAATTCCAACGAGATGCAGGCCGTGTATCAGCGCATTCACCAAGTCGCCCGCAGCGAAACGACGGTCGTGATTCGCGGGGAGTCGGGGACCGGGAAGGAGCTGGTCGCCTCGGCGATCCACTATTCCAGCGACCGGGCCGACAAACCGTTCATCAAGGTCAATTGCGCCGCATTGAGCGAGAATCTTCTGGAGAGTGAACTGTTCGGCCATGAAAAAGGCGCATTCACCGGCGCTTTATATCAGCGTGCCGGGCGGATTGAAGAAGCCGAGGGCGGTACGTTGTTTCTCGACGAGATCGGCGATTTTTCTCCCGCGATCCAGGTCAAGCTCCTGCGTGTGTTGCAGGAGCGGGAATATGAGCGGGTGGGAAGCAATGCGACCGTCAAAGCCGACGTGCGCATCATCGCCGCGACGAACCGAGACCTCGAAGCCGACGTGGAAGACGGCCGGTTTCGTCAGGACCTGTACTATCGCATCAATGTCTTTCCGATTTACATTCCCGCGCTGCGGGACCGTCGGGAGGACATCTTGCAACTGGTCGATTACTTCGCCGCCAAGTATGCCCGGCAGATGGGCAAGGACATCCATCGCATCAGCACCGAGGCGATCAATATGATGGTCGCCTACCACTGGCCGGGGAATGTGCGCGAGCTGGAGAACTGCATCGAGCACGCCGTACTGCTGTCCAACGACGGTGTGGTTCACGGGTATTCGCGTGGTGTAGGGCAGGGAATCTCACCCTGCCCCCAACCCCGAACCGGGCGTGCAAGTTTCCAAGCATCCGGCTCTCCAGATATTTCTAAGCCTTTTCCGAGCGGCTTTTCGCACAGTGACAGGCATGACATAAGGTCTGCAAGTTCTCCGGCGAATTAGCCTGCTCGAATCGGGCAAAGCGGTGTACGGGTTGGATATGATCCAGTTGAGACGTTTTCGCTGTTACCGTCCGTTGACAGCGACAGCATTGATACTGATCTCGTTTCAAGATATGCCACTTCAAATCCGCCTGTCCCTGTCGGTGGCCTTCGAGATACTGGAAGCTGGCTTCCAATTCATGGTCGTCCTCATAGACTGCTTTTCCCGGCTCGTACGGTATGGGTTTGTGATAATCCAACTTCATTTTCGTGTCGCTGAACTTAATCAGGCGGCACGTTGGATCAACCAAAATCGTACTTTTCCGATAGTATTTGCTCAGTACCTTCGCAGCGGAGATATCGAGTTTACGACTCACCGCCTTGACAGCTGACCAGAACGCATAATGGTCCAATTTGCCAGCGTAGCCACTAAAGTTATGAGCAATGCAGTAATAGTTCGACCAGCCTCGAATGACCGCCGAAGCCCGCTGAATTCGACAGGCAACCGACTCCTGATGGGGCCGGTATCGCATGGCCTGATCCAGCCGGACGCGCGCTTGGGCGACGGCCTTTGTCGTGACCTTGATCTTCGGCACAAATCGTCCACGTTTGCCCATGCTCCGTTCGATACGAAATCCCAAAAAGTCGAATCCCTCTTGAACGTGCGTGATCCGTGTCTTTTCCGTCGAGAGCTGGAGGCCACATTCTCTGGATAAAAATGTAGCGATCTCCTCGCGAAGTGCTTGTGCAACTCGCTTGGAAGCTCGGGTGATAAAGACGCACCAGTCATCGGCGTATCGAATACACCGAATGTTGGGCTGGCGCAGGTCATGGGCACGCTTCATGGCTTGGTCGTGTTTGCCTTTGCTGTGCATGAACCAGTCGAACTTGTTCAGGACTGCATTCGACAGCAGAGGGGAAAGCACGCCGCCTTGGGGAACGCCTTTGTGGGTCGGATGAACAACTCCTTCCATCTCACTACCCGCTTTCAGAAAGCGATGTATGAGTTGAAGGAACTTGTTGTCCATCACCTTCTCCCGTACCGCTTTGAGAATCGACTTGTGGGAGATTTCATCGAAACAAGCTTTGACATCGCCTTCGATTACCCATGCGAACTTGTATCGCACATACTGCTGGCATCGAAAGACGGCCTGATGCGTGTTACGATGAGGCCGAAACCCGTAGGAATTGTCGTGGAACTCCACTTCAAAAATCGGCTCCAGCGCCATTCGCATGGCTTCCTGGACGATCTTGTCCCGTAAGCAGGGAATCCCTAACGCCCGCATTTTGCCGTTGGACTTGGGTATCATTACCTGCCTTACGGGTTGTGGTTGATAGCTTCCACGCTTCAATTCCATGCGCAGGCATTCGAGCTTCTGTTGAAACCCTTGTTGGAATGTTTTAACAGTCACTCCATCTATACCTGCGGCTTTGCCTTTGGAACGCCGAAGCACCCGGTCGGCTGCCTTGGCAAGCCAGTCCGGCTGGTGCATCAAATCCATCAGGTTCCTGATCCGTCCGGCATAGGAGTCGATCGGAAACAGGGGTGTACTGGATTCTCGATGCGCTTTATGCCGCTTCGATTGTTCCCATAGCCTTCTTTGGACTTCTTCTGTGTTCATTGTAAACCCTTACAATTGTTTGAACTCATCCGGTTGTCCAAAATCGAAATATCCTGCATCCCTTCGCCATGTGAACGGCTTTCCCGTTCTCGGACTACTACGGATGCTCCGCCACCTGTTTGCCTCATCGGTGCGATACGACCCGGAGTCATCCGTGTCGCTCGGTGTGTCCACCCTACGCAAACAGGCTTCCCTGGTTCCCTTACAGGCACTCGAACGTTGCTGGTTAGACTCTGATGTTTGTCATGAACCCAACAGGAAGTTCCTGCTCTCTCAAACATGGACGGATAATGGGTTGTTCCGTCCAATCGTGAATCCGAGGATTCGTTGGGATGTCCGCTGAAGAAGAAAACGTCCATCCGTTTGAGCCATTGCCTATTCCGCGAGCCTGCGCCCGCAGACGTCTTCAGTATTAGCAGCAATGGGGTAGCGCGTTTGCCAAAGGTTCTCATCAGTTTCTTTCGTAGTCGTACAGCAACTTTACTTAGCAGGACTCCAATGGCTATGAAGACTCGCCTGTGTCCCACGTTGTCGGGAGAACTCTTTCGCCGACCCGCTCACACGCTCGGGCCAACTTACTCCCTAAGTACGATGGCCGACCCAACGGCCACGGTTCTTCTGAACATTACCTGTAAGGTGTCCCTGCTACAGCGTTATGCCGCAGCAGGATACATCAGGCGTACTTCCTCGAGCGGCTCGCTGCGGCTGAAGTTGGTGATGCTGAAGTCGCCAAGCAGTCCCTGCGCCCCGGATACGCTCGCCAACTGATCCAGCACCGCCAGGGCCACGGTGCCCGCCGAGAGGAACGCGGTCTTGATCGCGTCGAACACCGTAT
>WJJA01000243.1 GCA_014729955.1 bacterium | reverse complement strand
TTTAAATCCTGCGGATCCGTGCCCACGGACGCTCCCTTGAACACACGAACTTCGCTACCGATTCGCGCGTGTTTCGTAATGTAGGCATGGGGACCGATCTCGCTGCGATCTCCGATTTCCGCGCCTGCTTCGATCACCGCAAACGGTCCGACGGTTACATCTTCGCCAAGTCTGGCATCCTTGTCCACAGCGGCGGACGGATGAATGCTCGCCATACCTATCTCTCCCGTATCACTGCCTGCATTTCAGCCTGCGCGGCGAGCTCTTCCCCGACAAACGCCTGTCCCTGCATTTTGCACAGCCCGCGACGGTTGTAAATCATCTCCACTCTGAAATACAGCATATCTCCCGGCACCACCGGTCGACGGAATTTGACCTTGTCCAGTCCCGTAAAGAACACCAGCTGGTTCTCCGGCTCGGTTGCTTCGTTCAGCAGCAGGACACCGCCGCACTGGCCCATCGCTTCGATCACGAGCACTCCCGGCATGATCGGATGGCCGGGAAAATGACCCTGAAAGAAAGGCTCGTTCATGGTGACATTTTTAATCCCGGTCACCAGTTCGCCGGGCTGCAATTCCAGGATACGATCCACCAGAAGGAAAGGATAGCGATGCGGCAGCAGTTTCTGAATGGCCTGCACGTCAAAAACATATTGTGTGCTTGCTTTGGTTTGGAATTTTTTCGTCAGCTTTCGTGTCTGGTAGATTTTGCGCATTTTGCGCACCATTTCAACATGCGCGGCATGCCCGGCACGCCCGGCCATCACATGCCCCTTGATCGGAATCCCCAGCAGGGCAAAGTCCCCGATCAGGTCGACCACCTTGTGACGCACCGGCTCATTGTAAAAACGCAGTTTCTTGTCCGCGAGAATACCTGTCGTGCCGATCGATTTCAGCTTTTCCAGTTTGAACATCTTTTTCAAGCGGTCAAATTCGCCAGGGTCCACCTCGCGGTCAACAATCACTACACTGCTCTCGATGCTGCCGCCCTTGATCAACCCCGCTTCTTTTAATTGCTCTACTTCGCTCATAAATGCAAAGGTCCGAGCCGGTGCAAACTCGGTCACGTATTCCTCTTCCAGGCTGTACATCGAAGTGTACTGAGTGCCCAGCGCCGGGTTGCGGTAATCCACCATATAGGTGATGCGGAATTCGTCGGAAGGGATAACGACGAGGTCAATCCCCTGCTCCTCGTTGTGGTATATCAGGGTTTTGTCGATTTCGAGGTACTCTTTCGGTGCATCCTGCTTTTCGATACCCGCCTCAAGCAAAGCATCAACAAACGGCTTCGAACTTCCGTCTATTACAGGCGGTTCGATATTGTCAAGCACGACGATGCAGTTGTCGATACCCAGCCCCGCGAGAGCCGACAGGACATGCTCGACCGTATGCACCTTCACATCGCCCTGGGAAATGGTGGTCCCGCGAGTAATGTCCGATACATGGTCGATATCGGCTTTAATCTGCGGAGACCCCTCAAGGTCGGAGCGTTCAAACACGTAACCGGTTCCCACGGGAGCCGGTTTGAATTGCATCTTTACCGTCACACCTGTATGGAGACCGACACCTTTGAGACCGGCCTCCTGCTTGATCGTTCGCTGGTTCTCGAGCAAGTTTCTCTCCCGTCTATCCTTGCTTGTCTTCCAGACGTTTCACCCGTTTTAAGAGATCGGGAAGTCGGTTCATCGCCGCAGAAATACGATGCCACTTGCGGATCGGCACGGCCGGATATCCGCCGAGGATCACATTGTCTTTCACATCCGACGGGATGCCGCTTTGGGCAGCGACTTTCACCCCGTCGCCGAGACGGATATGTCCCGATATGCCGACCTGGCCGCCCAGCATCACCCATTTGCCCAGCTTCGATGAACCGGCGATTCCGGTCTGGGCTGCGATGACGGTATTCTCGCCCACGATCACATTATGGGCGATCTGTACCAGGTTATCAATCTTGGCGCCTTTGCAAACCCGGGTTTCACCCAATGTTGCACGGTCAATAGTCGTGTTCGCACCGATTTCCACATCGTCTTCAAGAACAACGATTCCGACTTGAGGAATCTTCATGTACGCCTCTTCCCCGGGTGCGAATCCGAAACCGTCCGAGCCGATCACCGCCCCGTCCTGCACAATCACGCGATCACCAATTCGGCATCGTTCGCGAACGACCACTCGGTTGTGAAACAGACACTCCGCTCCAACGACGGCCTTGAATCCGATGGTCACATGTGCCCGCAATCGTGTTCCGGGACCGATCACTGCATCGTCTTCCACCACGCAGTGTGGTCCGATGTACGCCGAATCGTCCACCGAAGCGCTGTCGGCGACGACTGCAGTTGGATCGATGCCCGGCGCGGGCAAATCAGCGGGTGGATGAAACAGTTGCAGGGCGGAAAGAAAAGCGCGATAGGGATCGTCCGACACAATACAAGTGAACTTGTGCGGTTCATTCGGTACTTCCTTCAGAATGACCGCACCGGCATGCGTCGTCGCCAGATGTTTCATGTAGGCGGGATTGGCGACGAATGTAACATCGTCGGGTCCGGCTTCCTCGATTTTCGCAACGTCCTTCAGTTCCAGTGATTCATCACCATGAAGGGTTGCTTTGAGAGCACGAGCCAGCTCCGCTGTCGTGATCTTGTTCATTGCTGCTTCATCAGTTCTTCCAGGACACGGTCGGTAATGTCCAGGCTTGGATCGCCAAGGTATGCGATACTGGAGCCGACCGCATCGAAGATAATATCAAAGTTCTCTTCGGCAGCAATCTGATCGATGATTTTCTGGATTTTTTCATTGATAGGGGCAAACAGGTCTTCGTTCCGCTGACGCGCTTTGCGTTCGGTTTCCCGCTGGAAACTGCGGTATTCCTGAAGAAGCGATCGATACTGTTCTTCTTTTTCCGTGCGCCGCTCCTCAGAAAAGAACATGGCCGCTTCCTGCCCCAGCTCCTCTTCCAGGGCGATCAGCTCTTCTTCTTTCTGCCGAGCCTGCCGCTGCCATTCGGCAATCTCTGATTCCAGGGTTTTCTGCGCTTCGATCGCTTCCGGATACTCATCGAGAATCTTCGCTGAGATGATGATTCCGATCTTGGTATCCGCCATGGTCGGGCCTGCCAACGCGACCACAATCAGCGCAACGAGAATGAGTGCCGGAAAACGTTGCATCGTCCTGTCCTTTTTCTACCTAAAACGTTCGACCAAATTGGAAATGAGGCATCCACCTGCCCCGGCGACTGCCGTCCGCTTCGAGATAATCGAAACCGTACCCGTAATCAAGTCCGATCAAGCCGATCATCGGCATAAAGAGGCGTAATCCTACCCCGACAGATCGTTTCAAATCTGTTAGATCCGTTTCGCTTTGGGAATACCAAACATTGCCCGCATCCGAAAAGAACAGCATGAAAACCGTTGGATTCGGGATAATCGGAACGCGTGCTTCGACGGTATGCTTGAACATGGTCTGGCCGCCGACGGCGTAGCCGTCTCCAACATCTGTGATCGGGCCGACGGATCGCTCATCATACCCGCGCAGGGATTCCCCGAAACTGATTCCGCTGCCGCCCATAAAAAAATAATCAACGTAGGGAATATCTTGAGGATTGCCGGTCAGTGTATACACCACACCGTATTTCGTTTGCGAATAGAGTACAAGACGTTCTGAAACAGGGAAGTACCATTCACTGGACGCTATCTGCTTCACAAATTGATCATCGCCCTGCAGCACACTGCCGGCAAGCTCGACTGAATACGAGTGCACGCTGCCGCGAGTCGGGAACTCCGGATTGTCGCGGCTGTCGCGTGTCATGATCTGCGTAATCGAGGAACTGTAGCGTGGTTCGCCTTCCACCAGGTAGCGTGGATTGTTGAAACCGTCCGCAAACTGGTCGTATACGGAACGGTCAATCCGGTAAATCCAGTCTCCTCGGGTGTAGTCGTCCGGCCATCGGAAACGGCGCCCGATACGGAAACTTGCGCCTGTGCGTTTTTCACGGTACCCATAGTAGTTTCCGCCGCGAACCAAATCGTACAGGCTGACACCCGCCAGTGTGGGTGTGTTGAAGAGCCATGGTTCCGTGAAACTGATCGAAAAGCTGCGATACTCGCTGCCGAAATTCCAGTCGAGACTGAAGCGCTGACCGTTTCCGAACAGGTTCGGCATGGCGAAGCCCACGGCCCCGAT
>WJJA01000005.1 GCA_014729955.1 bacterium | reverse complement strand
GTCGCGCTATATGGTTTTGCTTCGGCACAGAATGTTTTCAAGGCAAACTCATCTATTCATTCCCCCTTCGGGCGGTCCCAACTGCGTCATCTGCTTTGTTGCGAAGGATTCGCGGTATGGCAATACAGCTTCATTCTTCGCACCTCACATCTGACGCAGTTTGAACTCGTGAAATATCCGGGCTAAAGACCGCTTACGAGACTGCTAGTCCCGCCTGCAGGCAATCAGATCGCGACTTTGCCGCGCACGTATTTCACACTTTGCACACGAACGAGTTTTGAAGCATTCCGGCAGATTCTGACAACAGCCTGACGGGTCTTCCGTTGTCGGACTGAAGCCTGCACCACAGCCTTTCGTCTGTTCAAAACCGTTGTCTGCACATTGCGAGGGATTTCTCCATTTCGCACAACTGTACTATTCTGCATAGTCGAAATGGAAAAGCCGGCTCGTATGCACCACTATCCACAACCTCTCCTAACTCCTCCTTGTTCATTGTTTATGATCACTTACCCCCGATCTCGGCGATTGGTCCGATTGGCATGCCATTTGTTCAGGAGGTGAACAAGTAAAAACACAAATGTGCGCTGGAAACATACACACGGGAGGCATCCAGATGCTAAAGGACATGAAAATCGGGACGAAGCTCATTTTGGGCTTCAGTATCCTGATTGTGATAACATTGGTTTTGGGGATTGTCAGCTTTAACAGCTTAAGTAACGTCGAACGAATTGTAAGCTTGGCGGATTTAGCCAATGATATGCGCGTGAAGGTGCTTGATTGTAAGGTAGAGCGTAAGAACTTTCTGGTATATGGTGATGAAGTACCGGTCGACGGCACGATGACGGCAGCACGTCAGTTGCACGCCAATGTTGATCAGATCATGGCGATGGCGAACGAGATGGAGGAACGGACCGAGAGCAAAGATATTCGTAATAGAATCCGCGAGATCAAATCGCAGTTGCAAACGTACATCAATGCATTCGATGCAATGGAAGCGGAGGCGATTTATGACCAGGACGGTGTCCTGATTCGCACACCCGCCTTCCAGCGTGCTAACGATATCCTGATTGAAGAAGCCGCAAAAACCTTTAACATGACAGAGGAGCTGTATGCCAAGGAAGAAGCCATCATGAAGTCCACGATGGCAAGCTCCAATACGCTGATTGTGATTTTCGCGTTCGTGGCGGTTTTGCTTGGCGCGGTTGTAGCTCTTGCAATCACCCGTGCCCTGTCGCGTCCGATCGAGGAGATCCAGAAAGCGGCCGAGGATATTGCACGCGGTGATCTGGATACGGAGGTTCGCATTTCGCAACGCGATGAGGTCGGGATGCTCGCCGATTCGTTCCGTGCCATGCAGGAAAGCTTGAAGGCGAAGGCAGAGGCGGCGCGATCCATCGCGGTCGGCAACCTCGCCGTCGACATTCGCGTGACCTCCGACAGGGATTCACTCGGCAAGTCGATGATTCAGATGAGGGAGCAGATCCAGGCTCTTACCTCCGATACGCGCAAGTTGGTGGAAGCGGCCTTGCGCGAGGAGTTTTCCGCACGGGCCGATGCGGACAAGCACCAGGGCGAGTTCCGCACCATCGTTCAGGGTGTCAATTCCACGCTGGACACCGTTGTCGCCAAAATCTTCTGGTATGAACAGCTGTTGGATGCCATCCCCTTCCCGATCTCTGTGACCGATACCGACATGAACTGGACCTTTGTCAATAAACCGGTCGAGGAGATGCTGAAAATCAAGCGTGCTGATGTCCTTGGCAAGCACTGCAGCAACTGGAACTCCGCCATCTGCAGCACCGAAAACTGCGGTATCGCCAGGTTGAAAGCCGGCGTCCCGCAAACCCTGTTCGATCAGTTCGGGATGAACTTCCAGGTGGACACCAGCTATATCCTCGACACACGGGGTAACAAGGTAGGACACATCGAGGTAGTCCAGGACATCACCAAGATCCAGAGTGTGACCGACTACATGAACCGTGAAGTGGAAAAACTGATCGAGGTGCTGCAGCGGATGGCGGACGGCGATCTGCGGCCGCGTGTGGAAGTAGCTGACGGGAACGAGTATACCGAGGAAACACGCCGGAATTTCCTCGCCATCCAGGAGGGTTTGAACAGCAGCCTTGATTCGATGAACGAATTGCTGGGGCAGGTCACTGTTACGGTGCAGCAGGTGTCGAGCGGATCGCGACAGGTTTCCGACCCGAGTCAGTCGTTGTCTCAGGGGGCGACTGAACAAGCTTCGTCACTGGAGGAGGTTACCTCATCGGTTACCGAAATGGCCACTCAGGTGAAACAGAACGCAGAAAACGCCATGCAGGCGAACACGCTTTCAGACAGCGCCCGCAAAGCCGCCGATGAGGGAAACAGCCGCATGAATGATATGACCGAAGCCATGTCTGCAATCTCCGAGTCTTCGAACGAGGTGGCCAAGGTCATCAAGGTGATCGACGAAATCGCGTTCCAGACCAACCTGCTGGCTTTGAACGCGGCAGTGGAAGCGGCACGAGCCGGTGTGCATGGTAAAGGTTTCGCCGTCGTTGCCGAAGAGGTGCGCAACCTTGCTCAACGTTCCGCGAAAGCTGCGAAGGAGACGACCGAGCTGATCGAAGGTTCGCTCTCACGTGTCGATCGAGGCAATGATATTGCCGGCCTCACGGCGAAGGCACTTCGTGAGATCGTTGACGGCGCCACGAAAGTGACTGATCTGGTTTCCGAAATTGCGAGCGCATCGCAAGAGCAAACCTCAGCGATCGAGCAGGTGAATGATGCGTTGGGTCAGATCGACCAGGTCACACAGGGCAATACTTCCAGCGCGGAAGAGAGTGCGGCCGCAGCAGAAGAGCTCAGTACGCAGGCTGAGCATCTTCAGCAGATGCTTGGGCAGTTCCGCCTGGACCGCCAACTGAGTAGCGGGAACGGCTCGCACGGCAATTCACGGACAAACAAACGACGGGTACTGGCCGCTGCGACGGATACCGCAGATGGAAAAGGCGGCGGCAAACATACCGGTACGCGTAGTGAAGTTCAACCGAACGATGTGATTTCGCTGGACGATGCCGATTTTGGCGAGTTCTGATTCACTTGGCTCATGTTCCGTCAGATCTGAGCATCTGACGGAACATGAGGAAGCGCTTTAGCGCCTGGCGGGCACGGACGCTCGCCCTATCCGAACGAAGTTTTGCCCTGAGGTTCCGTTCCGACGGAACCTGATACCCCTGCAACGGCCGGTGCTGCCCCCCGGCCGTTGTCATTTACGGCATGGGCGGGGGATCAACAGAATCCGACGGAGCGTCCTCGGTCCACTCGATCAACAGTCCGTAAAGCTTCCACTCGGACGTTGAAACCACGGCAGGCGCCGAATAGGCCATCCCCGGTTGATACATCCCTGTCATCGGGTTGTACATGCCCGGCGTCTGGTGATAGGAAGGTGCAACGTACTGGGTTTCCAATCCCTTTCCAATGAAGATTTCAATCACGGCGTCTGCCCGTGTGCTCCGGATTTCAAGATCAAGTTTCTTGAACGTTTTTTCCCAATTTACGCCTTCGAACCAGTAATACGGTTTAAGGTGAGCGCCTTTGAGTGAGTCGAGTTTCATAAAGCTCATGAGATGATAGTGGCCTCCGGCAGGTCCCGGCTCTGTTTTCTCCACCAGCTTGGTTGTTACTTCACCGATGATTTTGTAAGAGCGCTGTTGATAGTCGGAACCAGGATGGAACTCCAATCCGGTCGCAGAGTTGCAAAACTCTTGCAGAAGGGTTTGCAGGGAGTCGGGATGGGCAAACTCCCGCAGATCCAGGTTCGGCGCCGGTGTACGGACAGCACCGGTATAAAACGTCTTAATAAAAGGCTTCAGAGAATCTAGCGATGAAGCATGGAGCTGAATCAATCGGTCCAGGGTCTTCGCATCTGAGCTGTTGCCTTCATCGGATGCGCCGTAGGTTGTCGTATAGCTCGTGCGTGTTGTCGCGCAGGCGACAACGAGCAGGCTCACCAGCAGTACCAATCCACGGAACACATGCAGCGCTTTCATCTCCCCTCCCTGTCCATTGCTGTACTATAAGCCGTTTTCTCGAATCAGCGTAAAAGTAGGGAACCCCCCGTCGTTACCTGCTGGAATTATTCTACCCGACAGATAGAAAAAAAACGATCCGCCCTGCGAATCGATCCGTTTCACTCGGTCGATGAGACCGGGCGGTTTCCGTGAAACACAGGTTGACCTATGCGCTTCCATACGCTATTCTGCAAACAGACGGGGATGCAGGGGGACACCCGGGGATAGTCGCAGGAGAGGAATGCAGCATGCCGATGACTACGGAAGAGTTTCTGCAGAATTTCGTCACATACAATGAAGGAATCCAGCCGATACAGGTCCTGCTCGTGATTATGGCGGTGATCGCGGTCGGCCTGGTGTTTGTGAAGACGAAGCACGGCGACAGGATTACCGGTTGGATTCTCGGTCTGCTCTGGCTCTGGACCGGCCTGGTGTACCATATCAACTACTTCAGCGCGATCAATCCAGCGGCCTACCTGTTTGGTGCGGTGGTGACACTGGAAGGGGTCGCTCTCCTGTGGGCTGTGGGTGTGAAAGGCAATCTCAGCTTTAACCGGCGTAACACCCCGAGCGCATGGATCGGTTTTGCGTTTGTCGCTTACGCTTTGCTCATCTACCCGCTTCTCGGGTACACGGTCGGTCATGTGTACCCGCAGCAGCCCACCTTCGGTGCCCCCTGCCCGACCACGATCTTCACCTTCGGTATGCTGCTTCCGGCACGGGGCAGGGCGC
>WJJA01000037.1 GCA_014729955.1 bacterium | reverse complement strand
GAACGTGCTGTTCCGGGAAGTCGGCCGATTCACCGAGGTCCTGGTTTCCTGCATCGCCGGTTCGGCTTTGGGATCGTAGAACTCATGAGGTGTGGGTACATGTTCCCGCAAATCTCGTTCACGTGGAAATGTCGTCGGTGTATAGAAATCGTCCTGCTCGTGGAGATCGGGATCGCGCGGGTACGTCGTAGACGGCGGTGTGGAATGCGGTGGCGGATCGATCCGCGGAGGTCGTCGATTTTTGCTACGATTGCCCGGGGGCGGGCTTGACGGTACATACTGCTCGCGCAGGTCGTTGGACGAGCTTGCAGGTGAAGCCGATTCCCGTTTCGGCGGCTTCGGAGGAGGCGGAGAATACGTTTTCCTGCTCTTGGATGAGCTGGAACGGGAGACAGGCTGCGATTTCGGCGGAGATTTCGGAGTGGACTTCGTGTTTGAAACCGATTGTTTCGGGTCGCTCTTTTTCGAACTGCTGCTGTTACTCTTCTTCTTACCCTTGTCGCCCGCATACGCATACTCCACAGCCAATGGAGTCAACGCGAACGTGAGGCAAATCCCGCCGGCGATAAGCCGGCGAATCAGGGAACGGTATGAACGTCTGGGCGAGGTCTTCATCTCAACCCCCTCGGGTTGCGGTGCGGGCCGACTGCAAGCTGTATCTCTCTAATGTACAACCCATCGAAAGAGTTCCCAAGGTCAAGTCACTGTTGGGAAACATTCACAGGTGTGATGCCGGACAATGCCGGGAAGGATGGTAATGTGACGCTTTACTCACCCTCGCCGGCCTTTTTACGATACTGGTGCAACAATTGTGTCAGCACGGGATCAAGACGTTCGGCATATACGGGGATCGCTTCCTCATTGTCCACGCCGAGACCGTCGATGAAGAGAGGCAGGTATTCATGGGCGATCGCTTCCGGCATCGAGTTCTGCAGATCCACCGCGAACCGGTGCAAGTCCGGCAGGTCCCGCGTTTCGGAAATCCGCCGGAGCCGTGCCCTTGCCTGTTTCAGCTGCTTCGCGATGCGACGATAATGCGCTTTCAACCGATTGGTTCCTCCTCAACAAACGGGGTAGATCCAATGTAAAGCCTGTTGCTACATTGAGGCAGCCCGGTCGGCTGTAAAACTCCCCGCACACGGACCGATTGCGATCCGGAGGATCATACATGGCACACAGACTGTTCCCATCACGGCATCATTGGATTGTCGTCAGTACAATCCTGCTGCTACTCCTTTTTACCGGCTGCCGCACGAAAGACCTTCCCCCGCAGACACGCAAGGCCCTCAACCCGGCGACGATGGAGATCAAGTATCGCCACCTGGTCTATTTCACACTGGAAGACAAAGGCGACCTGGAGGAGTTGCTGCTGGACAACCTCGAAGCGATGGCGGTGATCCCGTCGGTGGCCGACTACTGGGCCGGCCCGGCGTTCAACAGCAACCGGCCGGCCGTGCGCAATGACTTCGACCTGCTGCTCTACACAGGCTTCCGTAGCGAAAAGGAGTACCGTGCCTACCTCGAACATCCGGTCCACAAAGAGCTCGCGGACAAATGGAAACCGCGCCTGGCGAAGATGCTGATCCACGACGTGCAAACGGAAGACATGGAGATCGGACTGGATTCGGACTGAGGCAGCACCTGCTACCGGCCCACACGGTGGAGCTGGGCCGGCCTATGATGATTGGAGGCCAACGGGAGGTTCCCGATCCGCGAAACGGTGGGCTCCCATCAACGAAACGGTGGATGCCCGCCAAAGCCCCGCCAGGGGCGAAATGTGCATAGCTTGGGGTATCAACCCCGGGAGGATGGGAAGCATCCTTCCTGAACCCCGTAGGGGTGATATTTGAAACCCGAATAGCTGAGCTATTCGGGCCGGCCAACCCGCTTCAACCGGCGATGGAAACCGGAGTCCATCTTCGAACAGCTTCTAAGAAACTGTGTTTATTACGATAAGGGCGCGCTGGCTGAGCTAACTGGATAACCGGAACGATCTATTACTCTAACTCTGTCAATGGGGCATATCTCTCGGTGATCGCCCTCACTTGACAAGATATTAGGGGGGGGGTAACTTCCCTGACCGATATGCTTGTGGACAATCATTCGTGGATCAATCCACGTGCCCGTTCTGATCACTTCAGGGAGGAAGTATGAAGCACCTGCTCGTTCTGTTTTCTGTCCTCGTTATTGCCTCGTTTGTCCTGCTGTTCAGCGGTTGCGACAAAGATGATGACGATGATAACAACCCCTCCGGCCCGACCAATACCAGTCCCGAAGCGCCCTCCAATCCAACTCCAGCCAACAGTGCGGTCAATGTTTCGATACTCACCGATTTGTCCTGGTCCTGCAGCGACCCGGACGAAGACCCGCTTACCTATGAAGTGTACTTCGGTACCAACCCCGACCCAGCGCCGGTCAGCAGCAATCAGTCCGAATCTACCTATCAACCCGCTACCTCACTTGAATACAACACGATCTACTACTGGAAGATCGTGGCCATGGATGATCACGCTCATACCACGGAAGGATCGGTTTGGTCGTTCACCACGGCGAGTGAAGGCAATCAACCGCCGGTCGCTCCACATACACCAGAGCCAGCCGATGGTGCATCTGAAGTATCCACCAATGCCATTCTTTCCTGGTCCTGCAGCGACCCGGACGAAGACTCGCTTACCTATGACGTGTATTTCGGTACGAACAGCAACCCGCCGCTTGTGAATGAAGATCAGGCAGAATTGGAGCATGATCCGGGAATGCTGGACAGCGATACGATCTACTACTGGCGTGTCGTAGCGGAGGATGATCATCTCAACGCTACGGACGGCTCTCTTTGGTCCTTCACAACTGAGTCCACCGGTCCGAACTGGGATCCGGGCGATCCGCCGGCCAATCCGAACCACGGAGATGAGTGGACCGCTTATATGGGTATAGATCAGGTTCCCCTCGAGATGGTCTTCATTCAGGGCGGCACGTTCATGATGGGCGCGCAGGATGACGAGACCGATGCGGGAAGTAGTGAATATCCTCGTCATGAGGTTATCCTGACTGAGGGATTCTGGATGGGGGCCTGCGAGGTGACGCAGGCGCAATGGGAAGTGGTTACCGGGTATGAGAACTTCGAGTGGCCGGGGAATCCTGATCGTCCAGCGGAGCGGGTCTCCTGGAATGACATTGCTGATGATTTCCTGCCGGTGATCAATGCAACAGAGACAGGGAATCCCTGGCGTCTTCCGACGGAAGCGGAGTGGGAGTATGCCTGCCG
>WJJA01000001.1 GCA_014729955.1 bacterium | reverse complement strand
CCATCGGGTTGTTCCTCTTTGTCTGCCCCTGCTGGGCTGGCCGCACTGTGCCATGGGTTGAATCGGACGGGATTGCATTTGTGTCTTTCGGCGCGGCATCGGCGGTTTCGTTTTCCATCTCCACCGTGGTGTCCCCCTTATCGGCCCTTGTGTCGCCTTCGTTACATCCCATGGATAGGATGAAAACGGCAACCGTGCGGATAGCGCAGTTGTATGCCCGTGACCTGCCTGGTTTCATAGTCGGCCCTCCGTTGTGAATCTTATCTCGTCGTCTGCCGCAGATTGAAAAAACCCTCGATCTCAATGTGGTTCCCCCTTCCATGCAACCGTTCGAACGAGGCCGGGTCGAGGATATTGTGCAGCATCGCCTGCATGACCGCGGGCCCGGCGAAGTTGTAGCTGCTCAACTTACGCATGAACGCTTCCACACTGTCGTCGAAACCGATCACCGAGATCTGCTGCGGGACTTTCACTCCCCGCTTCTCCAGAAACGACAGGGCCAGCAGCGCCGCTGGGTCGTTGGCAACCACCCAGGCCGAGATCGCCGGGTCCGCGAGGGCCTGCTCGCACAGGGGCTCGAGGTAACGGCGAAGCAAAATCGCCTTGAAACTCATATCAACTTTTCTTCTAAGATGCCCGACGGTCTCGCCGGCAAGATTCGAGAGGCCCTCGCATTCTCCGCGCGCATGATCGAGGCCGGCCAGAATCCAGCTCAGGACCTCCTGGTCATTGTCGATCAACTCTATCTCACTCCCCGCGTTCTCAATCGTAAATGATACGACCCCGTCATCGAGTCCCGCTTCACGAAATACCTCCTGAAGACCGCGCTGACGGTCCCGCGACCAGTGTGCGGCGTTGAGCGGTGATATCCAGGCGACCCTGCGGTGTCCCGATTGTATCAGGAACCGGCCGATTTCGCGGGTCGCCACGGATTCGGTCGCGCCGACACCGAAAAAGCGGATCTGACGAGACGAACGCAACTGACGGGCCAGCGGACGGCACTGCCCGGAATCGTCCAGGACCGACACCGGCCTTTTCAGTGCGGCAAGCCTTCGCAGCAACGCCGCTGACTGGTCCTCCGCAATACCGGTCATCCAAACGAGAATTCCCAGCAGTGGATGTGTCTGTGGCGAGGCCCGGAACGCCCCCGCCCATTCCTCAGGTATGTCAAGCTGCAATCTGCTGTTCGACCAGGGGATCATCACGAAGTTCAGGTTCTTCTTGAGCACCTCGTACTCGAGAGTCCGAAGGTACTCCGGCGTGCGGGGAATAGTGACGACCAACTCGCCGTCATCGGTCGTCGCCGCAATCAGGAATACGGTGTCCAGGCCCCTCCTGCGACGCACATCCGGAACCATATACCCGCGCGTGCAGGCCCTGATGGTCCCCTCACGCTCAAGGCCGTCAAGCACCTTGCGCAGGGTCGGGTAGGAAATCTCGTGGCGCGCCATGAGTTCCTTGCACGACGGCAGCCGATCGCCGGCTTCGTAAACGCCCGATGCAATATCGCGCCGCAGCTTGCCCTGTGCGCGAAGCCATTTCGGGCCTGCTGCCGCCGTTTCACGGCGAGCGGGCGGCATCGCCGAGCACTCCACCCGTACGCCTTTCCTGGGCCGCGCACTCACGATCCCTTCGTACTTGAGCTGCTGCACCGCCGCCCACATCGTGGCCTGGGCGACGCCGGCCTGTGCGGCGAGCTGCTTGATGCTTGGAAGCTGGGTGGCCGCGGATGCGACAGCGCGGGCCACCTGGCCTTCGAGAAATCTGCGTGCCCGGTTTCGTGCGGGTTTCATCGTTGCGTTCCGGTCAAGAGCCCGTAGAGCCTCGGGTGATGGTTTGCGGGTCAATGGGAGGCGCTTCCTGCCGCCCTTCGACAAAGCCTGCCCTGAGTCAGACGAAGGACTCAGGATGACGTTCTGTGAATCGAATGCATTATTACAAAATTCCTTTCAAAAAGGAATATAATTAACCGGTAAACTGGTGATTCTCACCCTACTTTTAGAGCAGATGCCCATGCGCTGCACGGGTAGGAGGATTGTCTCACACACTTATCACTGGGCGGGGGAAGCCGGTATGAACACGAGGAGAATCACGAGCTGGGGACGGTTTGTCGCATCCATGATGCTTGTGCTTGCACTGGCGCATACCATTTCCGCACAGGGCGATTCGTTCCCTCTGGGCATTGGATTGTCGTTTCCATGGGGCGAAGAATGGTACAGTGTCAACCTGCTGCGCCATGCACCGGATTTCTGGGAGCAGGGGGCCGACGGTACCTATCCTTGGAATACGGGCGAAGATCTCGATGTGGGTCCCGACGGCTATCCGGCTACCCTGCGGCCGGGCTACGCGGCGTGCACCATGATCGGTCTCGGGCCGCATCGCCCCGCGGGCGATTATGTGCTGCTCTGGGACGGCGACGGGGACATCGTCATGGTCAACATGACCAACTACAGCGTCTATGAGCCTTCATCCACCGGCACGAACCGCAAGGTGTACACGGTCACCTCGAGCTATCTCAACAGTCATGCCGAGGGCATGGCGCTCAAGATAGTACAAACCAATCCGGCCAATCCTGTCCGCAACGTGCGTTTCCTCCTGCCCGGGTTCGAGGCGACCTACGATCCGGCGGATGAGTTCCACCCGCTGTTTCTGGATCGCATCAGGCATTTCAAGAATCTCAGATTCAAGGACTGGTCATTCACCGATCAGCACAACTCGGCGGTCAACTGGTCCGATCGCGTGACCCCCGCCCACCCGACCTTCGCGGGCAACCGCGGGGTAGCCCCGGAGTTCATGGTTCGTCTCGCCAACAAGCTCAACGTCGACCCGTGGTTCTGTAT
>WJJA01000242.1 GCA_014729955.1 bacterium | reverse complement strand
CGGACACCCACTTCGAGATTCTCGGCGGTGTCGAACCGGGCGATATGATTGTCACCGGCCCGTTCCGTCTGCTGTCGCGTGAACTGAGCAGCGGTACGCATGTCGAGTACGACGAGCCGGAGAAAGACGAAGCGACCTCGCAGACCATCGACACGCTGGCCGACAGCGAGTGAGGCAGCCATGAGCCGTATCATCGAGTTTGAAGCGATCGACAAGACCTACGAGGTCGGCACGCACCAGGTGCGGGCGCTGCGCGGCATCAACCTCAACATCGAAGAGGGCGAGTATGTCGCGATCATGGGGCCCTCCGGTTCCGGCAAATCCACGCTGATGAACATCATCGGCTGCCTCGACACACCCACCGCAGGTATCTACAAGCTCGCGGGAGAACGTGTCGACACCATGACGGACAACGAGCTCGCGGATGTACGCAACCGTCGTATCGGGTTTGTCTTCCAGACCTTCAACCTGCTGCCGCGCGCGGACGCGTACCATAATGTCGAACTGCCGCTGGTGTACGCCGGTCTGCCGAAGGCGCAGCGGCAGGAGATGGCCGAGGTCGCGTTGGCGAAGGTCGGCCTGGATGAGCGCATGCACCACAAGCCGAACGAGCTCTCCGGCGGCCAGCGGCAGCGTGTCGCGGTCGCACGAGCCCTTGTGAACAACCCCAGCCTGCTGTTGGCCGACGAGCCCACCGGCAACCTCGACAGCAAGACCTCCTACGAGATCATGGAGCTGTTCGGGAAGTTGCATGACGCCGGCAACACGATTGTACTGGTGACGCACGAAGAGGATATCGCGCTGTATGCCCACCGGGTTGTGCGCCTGCTCGACGGCAGGATCTACTCTGACGAGCGGCAGGAACCGAAGGACGCGAAAGCCGCCAAGGCGCAGTTCGTTCAGCAGATGGAAGAGGAGTAGTGTGAGTCCCTTCAGCCCCGCCAGACGCGCCATGTGCATCTCACCGTCGTGTCAAGTCTTGATTCGTCGTCAGGCGAGTTGTGACCTGACACGTGTCCGCAAGCGATTCTTTTTATCGCGTCCATGAAACCCGAATAGCGGAGCGATTCGGGCCAACCTGTCCGCAGGCGATTCTTTTTATCGCGTTCATGACACCCGAATAGCCGAGCGATTCATGCCAACCTGCCGAGCGATTCGGGCCAACCTGCCCGCAGGCGATGCTGTTGCAATGCGTGAATGCAACACTTGAACCCCAAATACCCTCAATCCGGATACCCGCTTTTTCGGAATCCATGCAACCCTGCGCCATTAGGCTCTTCTAACCAGTAATACCCCGGGGAATGAGTGTCTTACCTTGAAAACCTTACCTGACGGTCTCCTGCGAAACCAGGGTTGATGACGGAAGGAGTAAAACAATGCCGGGAAAACGTGCGCGCGAACTGTTTCTCGTCATGCTGATCACGGGGTTGGCCGGTCTGTTTCCCGCCTGCGACAGGTTCAAAGCACCCGAGCCGCCCAAGGGAAAACCTCCCACATTGACCACCAGTGAGCGTACCGAAGTGCGTTACGGCCCCGGTTTTGATTATCACTCCATAGGGTCTGTCAGCGCCGGCCGGCACCTGGATGTACTCGGCAAGGCCCAGGTCGATGCGGTGAAGGGGCAGAAACCTTCCTGGTACGGCCAGTGGTACCGTATCCGCATGCGTAACGGCAATGTCGGCTTCATCCCTTCCAACGCGGTACGTCACCGTAACCCCTCCTACATCATCGACGCCTACAGGAGCAGCTACTATGTCTATGACGGACCGCTTTCCGATCCGGATCACGAGGGGATACGGAAGCTGGAACCGGGCGAACGCGTCACCATCCTGGACCACGAACCTGCCAAACGTTCTAAAGACCGCAAGCAAAAGGGTCGCTTTTCGACCGATATGGCGAAGGTGCGGCTCGAGGACGGCACCACCGGCTGGGTTTACACCAACTTCATCGACTGGGGCGGCGTTCGAAGGGTACCGCACCTCAACACACCGCCGATACGCTACCGGCAGTACAATTTCAAGCAGAAGACCCTCGGCTGGAGCGAAAGGCAGATGGAGGAGCGGTACGGTCCCCCCATGTCACGTGTCAAAGGCGCCGGCGATACCGTACGCGCGTACTATAACAACATTCACCTCTTCCACGGGAAACGCCTGCATAAGGAAACCGAAATCATCTATGTCGACGACGAGCTGGTAAGCGCTCTCGGTACCGGCAAGGGCAAGCGCAAATGGATCGAATATCTCCCGTTTGCCGGCTGGCTGCGTGCACAACCGCTTGCGATTATGATGCAGCACTTCAACAACTGGTATGAGTCCGGTATGGTGACTCCCGCCTGGGACAAGGAAAAGCAGCCCCTCCTCAACCGTATCATCGAGGATTGGCCCTGGTGGATCCGCATTCCGATATACATCCTTGTGATTGTCCTGTACTTTATCCTCCTGGCGCATATCCTCGTTCTGCCTTTCGTCTTAAGTGTGTGGGTGGTCGGCTGGATCAGTTCCATGCCGGTGATCCCCAATGTTGTACTCTTCCTGCTTCTGTGGATACCTGCCACGGCGATTTCTTACCTGTGGTCGGTTATGTTGATGCAGAATATTTTCCCGTTCAACCACGCTTTCCTGATATGGGTCGTGGTCGGCCTGGTCACATGGTTCATCATTCTTACAAAAACGATGAGCCGGATCAATTACGGTCGCTGCCCCAATTGCTACCACTGGGCGGGTGTCGGCCTTGGATCGGTGCTGCTGGGGCGTG
>WJJA01000241.1 GCA_014729955.1 bacterium | reverse complement strand
CGGACGGCAAGCTGCTGGACGAAGGCAAGTGGCTGATCGGCGGCTTGACACGACTGGGCGGGGCGTTGATGGCGTTCGGCAATCGTGACCGGGGATCGTTCGTGCGCCTGACACAGGGCAAAGAAGCGCCGAACACGGTCACCTGGGGACAGTTCAACCGTAAGGCGCTGATTCGTTTGCCGATCGTGCCGATGGACGCGGAGGGCAACAAGGTGACCGCCCCGACGATCGAGTTCCGCCTCCCGGACGGCTCCACGCACCCGCACCTCCTGTTGGCCGGGATCGCCCAGTGCATATCGACCGGCAAGGCTGAGAAGAACCTGGACGCCCGAATCGAGGAGACCAAGGCGGAGACGGCTGCTGCGACCTCGGGCGGTGGGGCACCGGTTCCGAAGAACTTCGCCGAGGTGCGTGTGGAGCTGGAGAAGAACCGGAATGCCCTCGAGGCGGGCAAGGTGTTCCCGACGCACATGATTGACAGCATTCTCACGAGTTTGTCAGAGGAGGGGGAATGAAGTCGCGTTCCTTTCTTGGTCGAGTGATCCGTTTTGTTCTGTTCTGGGCGGGTGCCTACGGCGCCTACTTCCGCTGGGTGCGGCCGAAGCTGCTGCATTGGGGCGCTCGCGGCGACCAGCCGGACCAGTCCATGCCCGGCGACTATTTGATCGGCGACAAGGTGAAAGGCACCAAGGTGATCCTGATCCGTCGCGGACCCGAGGAAGTATGGCCGTGGATCGCCCAGCTCGGGCGTGGCGCAGGCTACTATCTCTGCGACCAGTTTGTCAACGCTGCTCGTGCGAGCGCTGACTATCTCGTTCCCGACCTGCCGGACCCGAAAGAAGGCGATCGCAACAAATGGATGGGGCAGATTGAACAGGTCGAGGCTGGTTCATCGATCACCTGGGTCCGTCGCGGATGGAACTGCGGCGTGGGTGAAGCGGACCAGCGTGTGACCTATCAGTTGCAGCCGCACGGTGAGGATCACACCCTCCTGTTCGTGCGCAACTCGTTCGACTGGCGCGGCGGTTGGATGATGCGCCTGGTGATGGTGGACCTTGAATGGATCGCCGCGCTTGCACTCATTCGGCAGATGAAGAACCTGAGACAGGCAATCGAAGGCGCGCGCGCTCGTGACTCGGAAGCACGCAGCAATCGTCACAAAGCATCTGAAGGACACCAGGGGGATGTGCCGAAATTTGCTTCTTAACCCGGTTCTTTCACGAGTTCAAAGTGCGTCAGATGCGAGGCGCGAAGGATGAAGCTGTATGGCAATACCACGAACCCTTCGGAACAAAGCAGATGACGTGCTTGGGACCGCCCGAAGGGTGAATGAAGAAATGAGTTTTCCTCTTTTGCTTCAAGGTACAAACCGTTGCCGGGAAGAAGTGACAAATTGGGGAACATCTTCCTGTAAAACCAGTCCTTACCTTAGATCGCCTTCCTCATTCATGAAATATTCGGGTTAAGCGAATCGTACGCTGAATCAATGAGCCCATAATGCCCGATGTGAAAGACCAGGCATTTGAAGGGTCTTGATCTGTCGGGCCTCGTTCATCCCAGTACACGTTTGAAGCCGGATTTCATCACGCCGACCCCTCTCTTCACAACCAGCACGGACGCCGGCGAGAAACGAGCCACCTTTTCCGGTATTTCTCCGAACAACATTTGTCGGAAGAGCGGCTCTTTTGCCGCGCCGATAACAACCAGGTCATACTCCCGACTCGCCTTGGCGATCCCGCCGGCGACACTTTTCGACTCGATCAGGCGGTGTTCGGTCTTGACGTCCGGATCGATGGTCTGCAGGGTCGCTTCGATCTGCGTTGTTGCCAGGGCTTTCTGCTCTTCGGTGGGGTTTTCGGGAACCACGTATGCTGCGGTCACCGGCAGGTCGATATGTTCGGCAACAGACTGTATGACCTGACGTGCCAGGCGCGCGTTGGGGCCGCCGGCAGTCGGTAGCAGGCAGTTCTCAAAGCGTGTCTTTTTGCCCATTTTCAGCATTAGAATATCGCAGGAAGCCAGTCGGATAATACGATCGGCCACTTCGCCGAAGATTCGGTCACGACGATTGGTAAAGCCTTTCCAACCCATGACCAGTGCTTCCGCCCTGTGACGTTCCACCGCCGCGAGAATGCCGTCCGCCGGTTGATGAGCGATCACAAGGTCAGTACTGATCTCGCCGCCTCGCTTTCGGACATACTCCCTGGCTTTGGCGAACAACGGTTCTTTGTGGTGCGCGAAACGCATCCCCTCGTGGATCGGCATCTGGCGGGACACCTCCACCACTGCAATCGCCACCAGCCGCAGGCCGCGGTCGTGAGCGGTCGGATAGGCGAAGTCCAGCAACTGATGCACAGTCGCGGGATTGTGAAGCGCGACCAGCACGGACGGTTGCGGCTCCGGTCCAACCGGTTTCTTGCTCGGCAGCAGCACCTGCGGCTCCAGCTCGGACGCTTTCTTCTCGAAGTGTGCGAAATAAATGATCAGCCCGAGCGCGATCCAGACGGCGGTCACATACCATGCGAGCGGTTGGAAACTGAACTGGTACAACGCCAGCAGCAGGTTCAATCCGAACCCTAGAATGGGGATGTAGGGATAGAGCGGTACCCTGTACTTTCGCGGAATCTCGGGATACTTGCGCCGTAGCGCGATTACTGACAGGTTCACCATCGCGAAAGTGAGCAGAAACATCACACTGGCCGCTGAACCGACCGCTTCGATCGGCAGCGTCACCGCCATGCCGATCAGGATCACACCGGTCGTGATAATCGCAAACTGGGGAGTACGGCGTTGAGGGTGAATCACGGCGATTTGTGTCGGCAGGTAACGGTCCCGCCCCATGGAAAAGGCCACTCGTGATGCCGCCATGACCGTGGCGTTCAAAGCCGACATCGTGGACAACAGGCCGCCGAAGACAATCACCGCCACTCCGAAGGCGGGCATGAAGTCCTCCGCAGCTCGTACAATGGCGGTCTCCTTGAATTTGCCAAGAAACTCCCAGGCGGTGGTTTCGCCGGGATTGATCGCACCAAGCGAAACCCACAGGATCAGCAGGTAAATCGTGACCGTCACGCCAAGGGAGATAAACGTGGCACGCGGGATGTTTTTCTCCGGCTGCTTGATTTCCTCGGCGACCGTTGCGATCAGGTCATACCCCTCGAAGGCAATGAACGTCAATCCCATCGCGACCAGGACACCTCCGAAACCCTGCGGGAAGAACGGTGTGAAGCTTTCTGCCGCGCGAACCGGCTCAGCCATGATCTGGCGGATGCCGTAGAAGATGAAGATGAACAGCACCGCGATCTTGGAGAGGGTGAGTGCGTTTTCGGTCTTTCCGGTAACTTCTGCACCACGAACGTTCAGCAAAATGAAGAAGAGACCGATCAACGCGGTAATGAACAGGACCGATGTGTGTTCGCCGGCCAGACCCTGCAGTGTCGCGGAGACGGTCGGCGTGTATTTATGGAAAAACTCCCAGAAATAGCCGGCGAAACCGATGGCATAGAGGCTGCAAGCGACGGTGTAGGCGAACCACAGCATCCAGCCGGCGACAAATCCCGCACCGCCGGGAAACGCCATCCGGACGAAAGAATAGCCTCCGCCTGCACGCGGGATGGCCGATGCAAGTTCAGCATAGGCAAAAGCGGTCAGCAATGTAACCACCCCGTTCAGGGCGAACGCCAGAATGGATGCCGGTCCGGCTTCTCCCGCCGCGATACCTGTCAGGACAAAGATACCGGCGCCGATCATCGCGCCGACCCCGATCATGGTGGCATCGAACAATCCAAGGTCGCGCGCAAAAGAGGATTCCGAAGTGGAAGTGTTGCTCATGCAGGTCCCGCAGGCTAATGGTGAAAGAGAATTTCACAAAGATAGGCACGGAAGCGGAGCTTGCACAGAGGCAGGCGACGAAATGACTGAAACCGGGGGCGGAGGACTAGTCTGCGAGAGCCCGGGGTTGCGCCGATCCTGCGCCTGCCTGATTTTACGCGGAAACAGGGAAGGAGACTCACATGCAGTTAGACGGCGGGACATGGCGTGCAATCGGGGTGGTCCATTCTCCACACAAATCATCGCAGGGCACCCCGATCCAGCCCAACAAGGCGAAGGGGATCACCGGGACCGTCGAGATCGATCCATTGCTGGAGAGAGGTCTCTCGGATCTCGACGGTTTCGACTATATTCACCTGATCACCTGGTTGGACCGTGCCGGGAGTGTATCGCTCTAAGGTTGTACCGTTTCTCGACGATGTCGAGCGAGGTCTGTTTGCCACTCGTGCACCGAACCGTCCCAATCCGATCGGCCTGTCCACGGTGCGGTTGCTGAAGGTTGAGGGTAACGTGCTGCATATTGAGGGAGTGGACATGCTCGACGGCACCCCTGTACTCGATATCAAGCCGTACGTGCCGTCCTTCGAAAGCCGACCCGACGCACGGCAGGGTTGGATCGAAACTGCACGGGTGAAACGTGACCCGGGACGTGCCGACGACAGGTTCACCGTGTAACGACGGCTGCAGGTGTTTCTCCAAACGGAACGATAGGGTATTTCTTCCGGATAGGGCGGGTATCCCTGTCCGCTGGATTCGATACGCAAAGAAGAAGCGCGCAATCATGGCAGGTAGAAAACGTAGTGGATCAAGCAGGCGCGGCGGTTCTTCGCGCAAGGGAAGTTCAGGAAAGAAGAAGACGTCACCAGGGAAAAAGCGCAGCACGAGCCGCAAAAAGAAGAGCAGGATCCGTGCGTCACGGGTTGTGCTCGTTATCATCGTACTCGGCGTCGGATACTTTGTTTGGCGCATGTTCGGGGATCGTATCCCTCGAGGAGAGGTCGATATGTTTCACCATGTGCGGGCGAGCGTCGAAAAGGCACCGGAAGACAAGCAGGCCTCGCGCCTGCGCACCCTCCTGCCCGGCGATTTGACCTCACCTCTCGTGCAGGGGCATCGGGCGGTGTTCCTCTACAGCGGAAACGGCGAAGCTCTGCCGCATGTGGTCGGCGACT
>WJJA01000240.1 GCA_014729955.1 bacterium | reverse complement strand
GCGGCGTAGTCAGCATCGATGTGTCCGATGAGAACTTGATGGTCGACGGTGATTTCGTCGTCGGTTTCGGTTCCGAAGTTGAAAGCGCGTTTATCAACTACGAGGCGGATGACACCGGCCGCGCCTGGGACCGCACCACCAGCTGGGATCCCTGGAACGAGACGTATTATATCCGCGCCCGTGTGCAGCATTTTGACGGCGGCGAACAGTTGATCGGCATGCAGCGCATGCCCCATGAACTCGACAGCTTCGAAGGGTACAATGTCTATCGTGACGGCGAACTGCTGACCACCACCGAGATGCTCAACCACATTGACGACACTCTGCCGGATTACGGCAGCTATGACTACCAGGTATCGGCGCTGTATGCCGGGATGGAATCGGAGCTGTCCGAAGCCCTTACCGTGCCCTGGACCCCGCCGATTATCGCTCCGGAGAACCTCACGGCGGAGCTGAACGAAGAGACCGGGGAAGTCACGCTACGCTGGGATCATCCGGACGCCGGCGGTTCAGCGGCCGGAGTGCGTACCAACGCCGGTCTTGTCGTGCAGCGAGACCTTCGCGCGGATGGACGTCAAACGGTCACCATCGACCCGACACAGTCCGGTGTCGGCGAGCTGGACGAGTTCCTGCACTTCACCGTACGGCGTAACAACGTAACCATCGCCGAACCGACCAGTTCGCCCTACGTGGATCAACTTCCGGAGTTCGGCAGTTATGCGTATATGGTGCGTGCGGACTACGACGAAGGCGAATCCACCAATGCCGGTCCGGCAATTGTGCACTGGCTGGACAACGCGGTCGGCGACGAACCAGGCGCAACTCCGACTTCCTTCGCGATCGCCAATCTCTACCCGAACCCGTTCAACCCGAGTGTGACCGTCTCTGTCGCGGTGCCGAATGCGCAGAACGTTACGCTGGCGGTGTTCGATGTGCTGGGCCGTGAAGTCGCGCAGATGCACAACGGTGTCCTGCAGGCCGGCACCCATCAGTTCAGCTGGAACGCCGGTGCACGACCCGCCGGGATCTACTTCCTGAAAGCGGTCGCCGCTGACGGACGCAACGACATCAAGCGCATGCTTTACATGAAGTAAAGTGTTGATTCCAGACTGCCCACGTTGAAATACGATACCATCAACGTGCTCTCACGCAATGCCGCCCTGCCCACCCCGGGGCGGCATTGTTGCTTGTAGTGATCTTACTGTCGAATCCGGCCTGCCGTGCTGTCGCAGAAAGGCAATCAACACGGGGAACGGCAATCACTTCCTGGTACAGGGACCCACAGATTCACGCTCCGGGTTTTGCAGTCTTTATCAGGTTTCATCGGACACGGCCATGGCATCACGGTATTTTTCGGATTTGCTTTTCCCTCTTGAACAGCGCTACTCTGTAGAGTTAAGAAGTCCTGTTTTGCGGGTGTTTTCGCCGACAATTGAACCGATGCCGCCCCTTCCACAAGGGAAGCGGGCATGAGCAGCCAAGGGTGGGACGTTTGAAGGAAGCGTTCGCAGTAGACCTCATCGAAGAGTCGAACGGACGGGTGGAGCTGCAACTCGCCGGGGACGTGCGCATCCAGCATGTCGAAGCGATTCGCCGCGCCATACTGGAGCAGATCGAGTCTCTTTCCGGTTCGACCATTATCCTGCATCTTTCCCGTGTCGATAGTTTTGACGCTTCGGGTGCGGCGATGATCGCCGGGTTCAAACGTGATTTGCCCGAAGTGGACAAAGAGCTGGAGATCGGCGAGGTCAACGATGCTGTGCGCCCTCTGTTGGATTTGTCCAATTTCGAATCCCTGCTGGAACAACCCGAACCGAAAACCTGGCGGCATCGCTCCGCGCTGGAGCATGTGGGTGAGTGGGGCATCGAACGCGGCGGCGATGCCTCCTCCCTGTTGAATTACGTCGGCCGTGTGGTACTGTCGCTGCTGTGGGCGCTTACGCACCCGCACAAAATCCGCTGGGGCCAGGTCTATGACCTGATGCTTTCCACCGGGGCGAATGCGTTACCCATTGTCGGTCTGATCAGTTTCCTCGTCGGCCTGGTGATCGCGTTTGTCTCCGCGATCCAGTTGCGGCAATTCGGGGCGAACATTTTTATCGCCGACTTGATCGGCCTGGCGGTGTTTCGTGAAATGGGTCCGCTGATGGCGGCCATTATGCTCACCGCTCGCTCCGGTTCCGCCTTTGCGGCGGAAATCGGCACAATGAAGGTGTCCGAGGAAGTCGACGCGCTCACCGTGATGGGGATTAAACCGCTCGATTACCTCGTGATTCCCCGCCTGATCGCGGTGATGCATACCCTGCCGCTGCTAAGCCTGTTCGCGGATTTCTTCGGAATTCTCGGCGGCCTTGTCGTTGCGAGTATGAGCCTGGACGTTTCGCCCCAGGCCTTCTTCATGCAGATGCAGGGCTCGATCGAACTGTGGGATGTTTTCTCCGGCATCCTGAAATCCTTCGTTTTCGGGATACTGATCGCCGCGGCGGGTTGTTACCATGGAATGAATACCACCGGCGGAGCATTGGGCGTAGGACGCAGCACGACGAAATCCGTGGTCGCCGGTGTGTTCCTGATTGTGGTTGCAGACTCAATCTTCGTCGTCCTGTTCCACTACCTGGGGCTGAACTGATGGGTCAAGGGGAACCGATCATTCGTGTGCGCGATCTGACCGTCGTCTACGGCGAAGATGTGGTTCTGGAGGACGTCAGCCTGGATATCTATCCGGGCGAAATCCTGGTTGTGCTGGGCGGCAGCGGCTGCGGCAAGTCGACCCTGATGCGTCACATCATCGGCCTGGAACAACCGCGACGCGGAGAAGTGTGGTTCGGCGACACTAATATTGTGACCGCTTCACAAGCAGAGTACGACGCGATCACGCGGAACATCGGGGTCCTGTTCCAGGGGGGCGCGTTGTTGAAGTCGATGACGCTGGGCGCGAATGTGGCCATGCCGCTGCAGGAATACACAAACCTGTCACGGCAGATGATCCGTGACCTTGTGCAGATCAAGCTCGGCATGGTGGGTCTCGCCAACCGCGGTCGCCTGATGCCGGCGGAAATGAGCGGCGGGATGCAGAAACGCGGTGCGCTGGCACGGGCGATGGCGCTCGACCCGGACATACTCTTTTTTGACGAGCCTTCCGCCGGACTGGACCCGATTACAGCCGTGGAGCTGGATGAATTGATCCTGGCGATCAATCAAAGTCTGCATACAACGATGTTCCTGGTGACACATGAATTGGCAAGTATTTTCAAGATCGGCGGACGTGTCGTGATGCTGGACAAGGCGGAGCACGGCATCATCGCCGAAGGATCGCCGGAGGAGTTGCAGGAAAGTGACGATCCGCGTGTGCGGGCGTTTTTCCGGCGTGAACGTCTGAAGGAATCCGGCAGTTGACGGATTACCGTTCAAAGCTGCAGAGGGGTTTATCATGCCGTCCCCGCAGGTGAAAGCGTTCTGGGTGGGCACCTTCGTGGTGGTGGGCGTTGCCATCGCGATCGGATTGCTGATTTATTTCGGCATCGCCAACTGGTTTCAAAAAACCAACACCTATGTAACGTATTACGAGGAGTCGGTGCAGGGTCTGATCCTGGATGCCGAGGTGAAATTCCGGGGTGTAAACGTGGGACGAGTCACCTCGATCGAGGTGGCGCCGGACAATACCCTGATCGAAGTGACGATGGACCTGGAAACAGATTTCAGCGTGCATGACAGCATGCGTGCCAGCCTGGCCCTTACCGGCATCACCGGGATGCGCTACATTGCCGTGGACTACGCCGGTCCTGAACGGGCGCGGCTTCATCCGGAGCTGGGTTTCGAACCGCCTCATCCGGTGCTTCCTGCCGCTCCCGGCAGTTTTGAAGAACTGCAAAGTGCCGTGCGTGACATTTACGACAAGTTCATGTTGATCGACACCGAGGGCATCAGTTACCGCACCAAGAAATTCCTCGATACCGGAACACGCACCCTCGAGCACGTTGACAGCGTGTTCACACAACCTGAACTGACCGAATGGTCGGTCAAACTCAGCGACAACCTGGACCTGATGGAAGAGCTGCTGTATCAGCTGGATACGGAACGCTATGCGCAGCAGATCGACAGCACCCTGATCGATTTCCGGGAGGGAGCGGCACACTTCAACTCGACGCTTGCGGTCCTGGAAGAAGACGTGCAGGGTTTGCGTGCGGATGAAAAAGCGGACAGCCTGTTCAATGTTCTAAACGCTCTTCTGCAGACCAGCACCGAACTGGTCAACCAGTCGCAGTATTCGACTTCGCAGGTGATCCTGCAACTGGGCTCGACGATTGAAGAAATCAACGCCACGCTGGAGCAGATGAATTCCCTGATGATGTCGCTGGAAGCCTATCCCGCCAACATCCTCAACACCAAGCCGCCGAAGGAGGAGAAGTGACATGAGGCGATCCCTGTTTATCGCAGCTCTCCCGGCATCGGTTTTGATCGTCCTGGCGGGATGCGTAAAACTGCCAAGCGAAAGCCTTGAGATTTCGCGTTACAAGCTGAGTCCGACTTCAGAAGCGACGCAAAAGACAAGGGAACGAATCCCGCACGCCCTGCAGGTTTCCCAGTTCTCCGCTTCCCCTGAGCAGAAAAGTGATCGTATGAATTATCGTGTCGGCCAGGATATGATGAGCCGGTATTTCTACCATCGCTGGAGTTCCGCGCCGGAAGACATGCTGGCCGAGGCGGTGGCGAAGCACCTGGTCGATATCGCGCTGTTCGAAAGCGGCGTGTACCAGGAAGACACCGGCGTGGTCCCGTCGTATGAACTGCGGGGCAGGCTGCTGGAACTGCATATGGACGACATCCGGAACGCCTACGCAGCGTCTTTTTCCATTCGTGTGACATTGCTGTACATCGATCCGGAGACTTACAAGCGAATCCTCGTCATGCAGAAGCAGTATGCCTACAAAGAGGATATGAAGGAGGCGTCCGTGCCGGAGTTTGTCGCGACGATAAACCATGTAACAGGACAGTGGTTGACGAAACTGACCGCCGACATGGAAAGCGCGATTGCAGGGTTTGATCCATCGAAATTACCGCTGGACCCGGAATCGCCCGACTCGACCATACAAACGGCAGATCCTACTCAAGCTCCCGCAGGCGAGGAAATGACGCCGTAAACACCGCACCGCCCTTCGGTTGATTTCTGACTGTGAGCGTGCCCTGCATGTCTGATACAATATTCTGGGTGATGGTCAGCCCCAATCCCATCCCCAGCCCCGTTTCGGACCCGGAAAAGAACGGATCGAAGATCCTGTCGATGATGTCGTCCGGTATGCCGGGTCCATTGTCTTCCACGGTCAAGTGAACCGTTTCCTCGTCCGATG
>WJJA01000239.1 GCA_014729955.1 bacterium | reverse complement strand
GTACCAGTGTATGTGCCCTCGCCCGGATAGTTTTCCGCTGTCAGTGTGATTGTGGTGCTTTCCAGGGAGTTGAGCGTACCACCTTCACTCTGTGCTGTAAGCCAGGGGATGGATCCGGATACGCTCCAGGTCAAATTGCCTCCCCCCGCATTGCTCACCGTTATCTTTGCTGTAGGAGCGTCATCGCTTTCCAGCCACACCCATTCAACAGCAGCCGGGTCCAGTTCGAGGACAGGCGGCAAATCCGCGCCCGGCTGTTCACGCCACATCACTCTGCCCTGTGTCCCGGTACCAATCGCATCGTAGTGACCGTCGCTGTTGACATCAGCAGCCGTTACAAAACGAGCGTTGGGTGAAGAGATGCCCAGGCTGGTCGGTTCCCAGCCGGCACCCGCACCGTCGGTGTTTTCCCACCAGAAGAACTCGGAAGAACCTGAGGCGGACAGCACATCACCGTCGCCGTCCTGATCCATGTCGACAATATGGACGGAATAAAGATCATCATAGCTGCTGGTGATGGTTTGCCGCTGCCAGTTCGGTCCCAGACTGCGTTCATACCAGACAATTTTCGGGTCGATGGTATAGTAGTACGGGAAGCTGCCGGCCTGACCACCCTCTTCAAGAGCAACGACGTCAATATCACCGTCGCCGTCAATATCTCCGGCGTGGAATCCTTTGAGATCATGATGGTTTGCTACGATTTCCTGCGTCCAGGATGTACCCGCACCATCCTCGTTGATATACCATTCGATCCGGTCAGCGTAGGTTTCCATCAGGATATCGAGGTCGCCATCACCATCTTCATCGATTACGGTGAAGCGCGTCGTACCGCTGTAACAGTTTCCGATGCTGTGTTCTGTCCAGGTGGAGCCGGTACCATCGTCGTTCTCAAACCATTTTGCACTGCTCAATAATCGTCCGACAAGGTCAGGATCACCGTCACCATCCACATCGCCTACCGCGTAAGCGCCGAACGTGGAAGTGATCGAGTGAGATGTCCATGACGTAGCGGAACCATCCGTGTTTTCCCACCATTCTGTGGTATTCCCTGCCGTGCGAACCACATCCATATCGCCGTCGCCATCGATGTCTACAGCATGCGCGAAATTTGCTGCTGATGTAATCGTGTGTTCAGTCCAGGTTTCTCCCGTTCCATCCGTGTTTTCCCACCATGTGGTCGGGCACAGCATGTCCCGGTCGCCGTCGCCATCCATGTCCACCGCTTGTGCCCGGTAGCCACCTGTGTAAGCGAAGCTGTAGCTCATATCTACATTATGGCTGATCCAGTACTCGATGGCATCGAGGGTCACATTCACGCTGGCGCTGTTGGGTTCAGCTCCGGGGGCGGATAACTCGATGGTGCCGCTGTAGAAGCCGTGTCCCGGGAAGTTTTCCGCGGTGAGGGTGATCTCCTCACTGCTTCCGGGGCCCATGGTGCCTGATTCAGCGGAAAGGGACAGCCAGTCGAGCGTTTCGGTCGCGGTCCAGTCGTAGCTGCCACCGCCCGTGTTCGAAAGGGTTATTGTCGCTTCCGGTGCGGCCTGGCCGTCGGTCCAGGAGAGATCGACGGTCAGAGGAGAAACCAGAAAGGCTGGACCCGGTTCACCGGGCTGTTCCCACCAGGCGATCTCACTACCGCCGGAGGTCTTGACACCCAGGATATCTTTATCGACATCGCCATCCATGTCTGCGACCTCGATGTGAGCACCGTTCCATTCCGGAAGGAATGTGGTCTCTTCCCAGGACGTTCCCATTCCATCGGTGTTTTCCCACCAGGAAACATATTGATCCGTGAGCGATCTGCCGACGATATCCAGGTCGGCATCGCCATCGATGTCGACCATCTCAATCTGCCAGTAAGAGGCGCTGCCAATCGTGTGCTGCGTCCACTGTACCGGGTTTCCGCCGTCGTTCTCACGCCAGACAATATCATTGCCGCCGGCGACTACCACATCGTTATGGCCGTCACCGTTCACATCGGCAAGTGCCACATTTTTACCGTTGTAGTAGAACCCCTGTTGCGCCGACCAGGAATAGATGTATTCATACCACATCACACTGCCGGATTGCGGTACAACCACGATGTCCCGGTAGGTATCACCGTCAACATCCCCCCCGGCAGCCGAGTAGGCAGCGTTCGTGTAAACCGTGGTGCGGGCACCGGGTCCACTGTATCCTGAAGTCGGCCAGTATGCCACCCCGCCATTGCCGGCAACCAATACATCCAGATAACCGTTATTGTCGATATCGGCAAGGCTCAGTTCTCGGGGATACGTAAACAGGCTATCAATCAATTCGTAGGTCCAGCTTGTCCCGCTGCCGTCTGTGTTTTCCCACCAGGCAATCTTGTTCGAGTTCGATCCGGCGCCGACGACATCCATATCGCCGTCATGGTCCATGTCCACGGCCTCGACGTAGGAGGCATAATCGAACGCGGTAGCGATTGTATGCTCGGTCCAGGAAGTCCCACTTCCATCCAGGTTTTCGAACCAGAGGATCTCGTCCTCGGACGGTGTCGCCGCGAAGAAGTCACGGTCCCCGTCGCCGTCTACATCGGCTGCGGATACATTTGTGATACCGATGGACTCAAAGGGGATGATGGTTTTACTCCAGGACCCCGTCAGGGAAACATCGACCGTGGCATTGTCCGGAACCGCTCCGGGCGCAGAGATGTCAAGACTGGCTGTAAACACCCCAAGGCCGGGATACTCCTCCGCTGAGACCGTGACATCCGTGCTTTGCCAGGGGCCAAGGCTTCCACTGAGGGGAGAAACCGAAAGCCAGGCAACGTTTTCGGACGTGCTCCACTCAAGGGTTCCGCCGCCTTCGTTCGTGATGGTGAAGCTCGCAGAGGGTGCTGGTCCGCTGCCGTCCCACTCCATCTCAAGCGAGGTGGGTTCCACGGAAAGGAAGGGGGTTGATCCTCCCGGTTGTTCCCACCAGGAGAGGCCGTCCGTGTAGGAGATGGCAAAGATGTCATTGTCGCCGTCTCCGTCCATGTTTGCGAGCAGCATATCGCGAGGGTCGTTGAACGTGTTGTCTACGGATTTTTCGACCCAGACACGTTGAAGCGTTTCTGTTACCCGGTCTTCCCACCAGCCGATGTTGTCGCCAAGAGCAATGACATCAACGTCATCATCATCGTCCATGTCCATTGCCTGAACAACGGAAGCGCCCGGGAACGATTCATCAATGATGTGTTTGCCCCAGGTGCCGTGCGATCCGTTATACCAGGCGACTTCGCCTGTGGTAGATGACACGGCGTAAATTTCAAGGTTATAAGTGTTTTTTTGGAGCGCCGTCGCATACGTTGCACCTTCAAATTCCGCGTCAACCGTATAATAGTTCCAGCTTGATCCGGTTCCGTCAAGGTTGGAAAACCACACGAGGGTATTCTGTCCGGGTGAGACAACCAGCACATCTGTGTCACCGTCCACGTCAATGTCCGCTGCCTCGACATGGGTGATACCCGCCAGTCCCTGATAGATGAGAGCCTCCGTCCATGTCAGGCCGGTGCCGTTGTCGTTTTTCCACCAAAGCAGCAGGTCGTCGTCCGGGGAGGCCCCGACCACATCCATTTGATTGTCCCCATCCAGATCGGCGGGATACACGGATTGGACGCTTGAAACCGCCGCATCCACCGTGTGAGTAGTCCGGTTCAGGCCGGTGCCGTCGGTGTTTTCCCACCAGGAAATGGTGTTGGTTGTGGGCTTTGCCGAAAGGAGATCTTGATCACCGTCGCCGTCAAAATCAGCAGCGTGCAGACTTGTCAGGCCGGTGGCGGAATTGTCGATGGTATGCTCGGTATAGCTTGTGCCTGAACCGTCCGTGTTCTCCCACCATGTGAGAGTACCGGTGTCACCGGCGAGCCCAATGGCGTCCAGATCGCCGTCGCCATCCAGATCGGTGGCGTTCAGTTTTGTTCCGCCTGAAAAACCGCCGTCTACGACATGCTCGTCCCAGGGTGTGGATTCTGTTGTGTGAAGATTTACGACCAGCGAATCGATGTTGTGGTGCGGCAGGTTGGGATCTTCGAAGTAAACCGTACCCGTATGAGTCCCCACGCCGGGGAAATTCTCCATCGTGACGGTCACCTCTTCGCTCTCATCTTCCCCAATCGAGCCGTTGACGGGATTCACAAACAGCCAGTCGATGGTTTCCTGCGCTTCCCAGTTCAAGGTGAAACGACCGGCGTTGGAAACGGTAATCTGAGTCGATGGAGCGGGGCCGAGGTTGTCCCAGTACAGATCAACGGTCTCCTCTTCCACTGCCATACGCGCAAGGACCTGCTCAATCAAGATCAGGTCAGGATCGCCGGGGGTGAGCACACCACCGACAATATCCGGGTAGCCATCGTTGTTCGCATTGATCACATTGCCGTCGATCACATAGTTGCTGACATGCTCCTGCGTCCAATCATAGCCGTTGTTAATGTTGTAAAACGCGTAGAGATCCAAATCTTCGTCATGAAATCCCGTAGCAGTGGTGACGAGGATATCGACAAGGCCGCCGCCTTCGCTGTTGTTCAGGTCTCCGGTACGGACAGAGACAATACCGGATATCGTCTCCGGAATCGTAATGGTCATAAACCCTGAGGCACTGTCGAGATTGTTCCTGTACCATTTCAGAGTGCTGCTGGTTGCTCCGATGACATCGAGGTCACCGTCGTTGTCGAAGTCTTCGATGGTAAAAGCCGATGCATAATCGGTCGAAATCACATAATGGGCCCAATAAAACCCAAAAAAACCCGATTCTTCCTGGTGATACCGAATCCCGTTGCCGGAGGCTGTGATCACTTCACTTCTACCGTCGCTATCGATATCTGCCAAATCAACCGCGTTTGGGTAGTAGTCGGTATCAATAAACTCTTCATAAAAACCCAATTGAGTACTATAGCCGTACCATACAGCTGTACCATGATAATTATTAGCATTGCTTTCTCTTGCAATGATAAAATCAAGATCATTGTTAGTTTGGCTACCATAAGGTACATATCCTGCGAAAAAGTCTCGAATATATCCATTGTTGGGAAATATACCTTCAAGCTCGTTCCAGCTTGTGCCTTGTCCGTTGTTGTTTTCCCAGCATTGCATCCATCCGTTTTCGTTTAATGCGATCAGGTCATAGTCACCGTCGCCGTCCACATCGCCCACCTGGACCTTCTCGAGAGCATAGTCAGCATCGATCTCGGAACGGTGCGTCAGGGAAAAATCGGATCCAACGGTCTCGTTTTCGAACCAGCCCAGATAATGCCAGGCCCAGTAGACAAGATCGTCGTCGCCGTCACCATCGAAATCGACTGTAATGGTGTGCGGCGCACCAGAACCGATTTCATTTTCCGAGATAAAGTGACTCTCCCAGGTTTGTGCAAAAAGGCACAAGGGGGCCAGTAGCAGCAGCAATGTGACAAAGAGCGAGCGACGCATCGTAACCTCCAGAAAACCGCAATCGGCGTTACTATGGAAAATGTGTTGTGTTCGAGGATCGAACCGTATTCGCAGCCGTTTACCCCCGGCGGTCGTGGGATAGTAGTCTGGCAAGCAGACAGTCTGACCGGAACTTCCGCTTCGGCCTCCCTTCGATGTGATGAAGGGAAGCGGGCAATAAGGTAATGCATGCGTGCAAAAGCTCCAAATACTCCAATGTGACGCATGTCACATGTAGACCGCAAAGCGTTAGAATAGCTCCAGTTAGGCATGGCGAACAGTTTCCGATTTTTGGTGTTAGCGTTCGATCCAGAAGTTGTTTTGTCCCGCTGAAAGGAATGCATGCACGGCATATGCATCGGAGTCAACATGGAAGGTCCATGTGATGCAGATCACATAACCAGTAGTTGTCCAAAGAGAGTACCTGTGGTTACGCACATTGACTTTCTGAGGTTTGGAGCACCGCAGTAGTGGTTCCGTGCGAACCATACTATGAATAGCGGCTGAGAGCAGTACGATGGTTGAAGGACAGCCTGATTGGGAATCATGAAACCCTGCAGACTGTTGAACGGGTTCGGGTGACAGGAAAATAACTGGGATCGATATGGAGAAAGGGCTACGGATTGCTCCGTAACCCTTTGATTATCCTGGTGCGCCATCAGGGACTCGAACCCCGAACCAACGGATTAAGAGTCCGCTGCTCTACCGATTGAGCTAATGGCGCGTGATGCGAGCCCCAAAGTTAGAAGGAGATGATGAGGAAGTCAAGGGAACACGGCAGCATAGAACCCGCAGAGGCGTTGAAGACAGCAGCGATCAAGCAGATTCAATCCAACCGATCGGGCAGCATGTACTCCTGTCGAAACTCAGAAGGGTTGCAGGTTTCGTGGGCCGACTGAGCCATCGTCTCGATTTCGACGACGATCACCTTCAGTCAGGTCTAGACAGCTAGCGCCTTCGTCCCTGTCTTGTCAGCAAGCCCAGGTCAACGACGCCTATATGCCGTAACTCATCGATAACGTAAATCACACGCCCGTAAGGCACCCCTTCATCGGCTGCGACAAACACCGGTTGCCGTCTCCCTTGCTCGTCCAGATTCGACCAGATCGTCTGAAACCGTGTCGGAAATGCATCCACTGATACCCGTTCGTTGTCGATCCACAACGTACCGTCCTTCAGCACCTTGATCGTAATACCCTGCGAGGGATCGGCTTGTGCGGTTTCTGCCTGAGGCAGGCCCATATCGATGGCGGTTTTAATCACCGGGGCGGTGATCATGAAGATGACCAGCAGTACGAGGAAGACGTCGACTAGGGGCGTGACATTGATATCCGCCATCACCTCCATGTCATCGTTGGTCTTGTAGCGCCCGACTGCACTCACCGTCCGAAGCCCTCCCCGCCGATGGTTACCACCAGGCGTCGGTTAAAATCGTCCGCACGACGAAGCAGGCCTCGTTGACGTGCAAGAAAGGCGTTGTAGGCGATCACCGCAGGGATGGCGGCGAACAATCCTGCGGCAGTGGCGATCAGCGCCTCAGCGATGCCCGGACCGACAACCTCCAGCGCCGGTTGCCCCTGCAGTCGACCGAGTCGGAGAAACGCGATCATCACGCCCCAAACCGTACCAAGCAGACCGATAAACGGGCTTGCAGATGCCACGATTGCCAGCAACGGCAGACCACGCTCCCCCTCCCCTCTCACAAGGTCTCGCTCGATTTGCAGCGATTCCGCCCAAGTGTCCGCATCATCCCGACCCAAACGCTCGGTTTCGCGCTCCGCTGCAAGGTAAATCTTACCGGAAGGAGAACGGGGATGGCGTCGTGCGCAATCGTGCAGAACACCGGCATCCCATTGGTCGATGCTGTTGAAGAACTGGTCATCCTGCTTTCGGGCACGCGCGAAGTACCGCCACCGCTCGATGACAACCGCCCAACTCAGGATCGATAGCAGGATCAGGACCAGCAGGATCAACTGGTTGAAGAGGGATGCATCTTTGAAAATGGTAATGACGCTCATGGTCTGGTCGCCGTAGGTAAGAAAACACGGAAATGGGAGTCTCTCCCATTCACTCCCGCGCAAAAAGTAGGGATGCTGCGTTCCCGACAGCAAGGGGACAGGTCACAAAGAAGGGAATGTTGAGGATATGGAGTATTGGATGTTGCCCTAACCCGAATATTCCATGAATGGAGAGAACATTCTTTTCTAAAAACTATAGTAACAATAAGATAATGTCACGCTATACAGATTTTCCCTGACACAGATTGTGTCCTGGCCAATCTCATCTATTCATTCCCCCTTCGGGCGGTCCCAACTGCGTCATCTGCTTTGTTGCGAAGGATTCGCGGTATTGCCATACAGCTTCATCCTTCGCGCCTCACATCTGACACAGTTTGAACTCGTGAAATATGCGG
>WJJA01000238.1 GCA_014729955.1 bacterium | reverse complement strand
GCCGAAACCGCTGCCATGATCGGCCTGATGGTCGCCACGGATACGGCGAAGTATCCCTTCAATAAAGACGAGCGGAAATCGGCGACAAAGCGCATGAAGGAGATTGCAAAATCCAACCTTGTCGCGGGCGAAGTGAATGAAGCGATCCAGGAGGTGCAGGCCGCGGTGATGATTGCCGTCATGGCGGGTGTTGCAGCTGCGACAACCTCCACAAACACCGGCTCGTAGAAAAACCTGCCTTTCAATCGTGTCAATTCTGCCGTCCGATCGTCGGCAGAAGACAAGACCGACCGGGCTCATCGGTCAGGAGCGACCGATACTGCCTGAGCTTATGAGCAAATCACGCCCCATCTTGATAAACTCAGGGATCAGTCGGGGATCGAAGTAGAACATCGCTTTCGCAATACCGGGAATGGTGCGTTCTTCCATGGAAATACCGTTGATTCTGCGCGCGGCACCATTGAGCATTTTATCGCTCACAGCACCTATGGCGTTGCGGAAGCGGTAGTGAGTACGGTGCGGCTTGAGGATCTCTTTTTCCAGCCGTCCGGCATAACGGGAAAGATATGTCTCCCCGGTGTTTTCTGCATGCAGGGCCTCCGCCGCGAGCCTTCCCGCCTCACGTCCTGACACCAGCGCCTGGGGTATGCCCCCTCCGGTGAGAGGGTCGCACAGACGGGCGGCATCGCCGGTCAGCAGGAGATTATCCGCCCAGATGCGTTTCAGAGGATAAGCGAGCGGCAAAGCGCCCGCCGCTTCCCGCCGCGTCTTCGCATCGGGGAACCAGCGTGCTTTCAGATCGAGCAGGTACTTCCGGGCCTGCCCTCGATCCGATCCCGTTTCCGTAATGCCCACGCCCAGGTTTCCCCCTCCGTCGCTTCGAGGAAACATCCAGCCGTACCCGCCGGGTGCGACATCACGGCCCCAGTAGAAATGCAGCAGATTGTCGTCTGATTCGATGTTGTCCAGCACCATGGTGTAGCAGGAGCTGAAATCGCGCGGATGCAGCAGGGTCTTCAAGCCGGCCCAGCGCCCGACACGAGATTCGATGCCGTCGGCGGCGATGGTCATGCCGGCTTTCACATCCACGATTTCTCTACCGCGCCTCACTCGTGCTCCGACGAGCCGGGTATCGTTGTACAACGGTTCAAAGGCATCAGCCTCGGTCCACAACTCCGCTCCCGCGGCCACGGCTTGTTCCGCCAGGCGCGCATCAAAGATTGCACGATCGAGTACGACGGTCTGGAACGCACGAGTCATCTCGTTGTCCAGCCGGACGGAGGTTCCGTCGGGAGCGTGCGAGAGAAACCCTGTAATCGGGTGAACTTCGCCCATGTCCACGCCTTCGATGAACGGTTTCAGGTCGACCATCGAGGACGCTTCCCCGCAACGCACCAGCACGCCGACACACTCTTTCCGCTCAAGCAGAATCACCCTTGCGCTCTTTGCCGCTGCTGTCCGCGCGGCGGTCGCACCCGCCGGCCCGGCGCCGATGACAAGCACATCTGTATCGCGCTCCCTCATAGCGGGGCATCCTCCACCGATTCCGCGAGAGAAAGAGCACCGACCGGGCATGCCGGCAGGCACAACTCGCACCGGATGCACTGTTCCTGATCAATCCTGAGCGATTCCACGCCGAGAAAGAGGCATTCGACCGGGCAAACCGCCAAACAGCCGCCGCACAGATCGCAAAGATGGGTATCGAGGTGCAGTGTGAGGTCGCTCATCGCTATCCTTTGCCGGTTGGAACCCTAACCCGAATATTTCATGAATGGCGAGAACATTCTTTTCTTAAAAACTATAGTAACAATAAGATAATATCACGCTATACAGATTTTCTCTGACACAGATTGTGTCCAGGCCAATCTCATCTATTCCTTCCCCCTTCGGGCGGTCCCAACTGCGTCATCTGCTTTGTTGCGAAGGATTCGCGGTATTACCATACAGCTTCATCCTTCGCGCCTCACATCTGACGCAGTTTGAACTCGTGAAATATTCGGGCTAAGCACATAATGTCTACAGGGAAAAGTATAGCCGGCAATCGTTACGGAAAGAAAGCGAACGGATAAATTCACACAGGCAAGCGGGGTCGTTTGCTTCCGTTTTGTTGCCGGCCGATGGATACCCCTCTCACTCGTTTGCCGGACCAGCAATTCATCGTGTATCTTGTGCCTACTTGCGACGTCCAGGGAACACGGCATTATGATTTCAAGGCATCAGGGCATAGTCCTGCTTTTGCTTGTTTTCATCGTTCCCCTGCTTGCCATGCAGGGATGCGGTGAGAGCCGGGATGGCGAGGATGCGATTCATATCGCGTTCGCGGGGCCGCTCTCCGGCACGGGCGCAAAAGCCGGCGAGGCAATGCGGCGCGGTGCGCAGCTATGCCTGGATGAGATTAACCGTGCCGGCGGTATCCGCGGACGACGGGTCGTGCTTGATCTCTATGACGACCGCAACGATACCACCGCCGCTCTGGAAGCTGCACAGCGCATCGCGGATGAAGGGCGTGCCGTCGGGGTCATCGGTCACAACTACTCCTCCTGCTCCATGACTGCCGGGCGGGTCTATGCGGAAGCCGGCATCCCTGCTGTCAGCCCCTCCGCCAGCGCTTTGAGCGTCACCGCCGGCAATGACTGGTACTTCCGTACGATCTTCAATGACCGTTTCCAGGGTCGTTTCATGGCGAACTACGCCATCAAGGTACTCGGACATGAACGCATCAGCATCATTCATGAAGACCTCGCATACGGCAGCTATCTCGCCGGGGTGATTCGCAAGACCGCCCGTGAGCTGGGCGCAACGGTCCGGTATGTCTGGCCCTTCCAGACAGGCTCCGAGCAGCTCGGGCTGATGATGGACCACATTGTGCTGGACGCTAAAAGTGCGCCCGATCCGGGATTGTTGATCCTGGCCACGCATGCTCCGGAAGGCGTCGAGTTGGTCAAACGTCTGCGTGAAGCGGGAGTACATCACCCGATCCTGGGGTCATACTCATACAATTCCGAGACCTTTTTCAAAGGATTCGCCGATCTCCCCCGTGAAAAAGCCATGCCCGGCTATTATACCGACGGGATCTACCTTACAAGCCCTCTGATTTTCGACAGTGAGGATGCCGAGGCGCAGGCGTTCCTGCGTGAATATGAGGCGCGTTACGGTGTGGAACCGGACTGGCGCGCCGCGTTTGCATACGATGCCGCGCTGGTGCTGATGGAAGCAATCCGCAATGAGGGTGTGACAGGTCGGTTCGACAGCCTGCGGACCGAACGAATATACGTGCGTGATTTTCTCGCAAGCCGTGTGCGCCCCGAAAGCGCGGTGGAAGGTATCACCGGCCGGAACTATTTCAACGCCGACGGCGATGCGGTCAAGCCGATCTACGTCGGTATTGTGCGCAACAACCAGATTGTGACACCGTGGGTGAAACTGCAGACCGTCCCGCCGCTGCTGGACCTGACCGATCTTTCGCGCGCCCGGCGCGAAGGTCGGATCATCACCATCGACGGCGAGAACATGTACAAGACCTACGTGGTCTATACCGGCGTGGAAATCAAGGAGCTCAACAACTGGGACCCGAAGACCGGCACCTTCGACCTGAATGCCTATCTCTGGTTCCGATACCAGGGCGATATCGACGTGGAAAACGTTGAGTTCGCCAACGCGATTGAACCGATTCCCCTCGCTTTCCCATTGGAAGAACAGCAGCAGGGGGATGAACGATACAGGCTCTATCATATCGATGGCACCTTCCGTGCGGACTTTCTCCCGGCACGCTTCGGCGATCATGTGCTTGGATTCCGGTTTCATCACACGTCAAAGAATCGTAACAGCCTGATTTACGTGTCCGATGTCGCAGGGATGGGGTTGCACGGCAATCGCAGTTATCTCGACCGCCTGCGTCGTGAAAAGGTATTCCGCGGATCGGACCACTGGAGTCAGGCAAAGGTGCAACTGTTCCAGGATATCGCGGTCAAGAACACGCTTGGCAATCCGTCGAGATCCTTGACCTCGGGCAGCATGGACGAGTTTTCGCGTTTCAACCTGGGCCTGCACATTCGTCCAAGCAACTTCACCCTGCGCCGCCTGATGTCCTACCCCCTCGCACAAAAGGTGTTCTGGGGTTCAGTCCTCATGATCGTGCTCCTGGGTGTGCCGGTGCTGCTGAAACGGATTCACTACCCGTTGCGTGCGGTCTGGTTCCTGCAATTGATCTTCAGCATACTGCTTCTGCTTTCGGTGGAGGTTCTGCTGATGGATCACTTCACCGGGCGATGGCCGAACTACCGTCTCGAAAACATGCAGCGAGCCTTCGACATCCTCTGGTGGGTCACGGCGGCTTTCCTGATCGTGTCTGCGGTGGAGCGCTTCATCCTGACTCCTGTGGAAGAGCGCACCGGCCATGCGATACCGCCGATCGTGCGCCATTTCATCGCATTCCTGACCTACCTGCTTGCCGGGTTTGCCGTGATCGCCTACGTCTTTAACCAGCCGATCACCAGCCTTCTGGCCACATCCGGCGTGTTCGCCATGATCATCGGACTGGCGATCCAGGTGAACATCGCGAACATCTTTTCCGGTATTGCCATCAACCTCGAACGACCGTTCCGGATCGGCGACTGGGTCAAGATCGGGGCGAACGACGAGGGCGAGGTGGTGGATGTCACCTGGCGCACCACACGTATTCGCACTCGTGCCAATGAAATCCTGTCGCTTCCCTCTTCGATGGCGTCCGAATCGGTAATCGTGAACTACAACTATCCGGACAATGTATTCTGGGAATATTTCCCTCTGCATGTGGGCAACACCCACTTG
>WJJA01000036.1 GCA_014729955.1 bacterium | reverse complement strand
ATTCTTGTGTGGGTCTACTATCTGAACTTTGAACCGTCTCTCCAACGCCATGCAGAGCAACGTTTTATTGAAAGAATTCAGGCTGTGCTACCTCGCGATGAGATGATTCAGCGAACACTGCAGCAGACACTGCGGTTCCGTGACGATGTTCTCGCCGGGAAACGTGCCCTCGTGCCGGAACCGGTCGGAGAAACAACCCCGGTCGGGTGATTAATCCACGGCAGCTTATTGAAACCCGACCAAACCGAGCGAACCAAGCTAAAAACACCGCTCTATTCACTGTCAAATAAACGGCTCCGACTGCCGTTCTCACTGGAATAGGGGATTGATAGCGGCATCGGAGGACTGTATTATTATGATACATGCGATTCGAGGAATCGCGGATCCCGGAAATTGCAGCATGCTCAATTCGTTTTGAGTCAGCAGGTTTCACCAACATCTCCAACCGAATCAAGTATTCAACAGACCACATACGGCCCCGAGTGCACAGGCTGCAAACGACGGTTTGCCGTTCGCTTTTCTTGCTCTGCCTGTCAGAAACAACAGCGACGGCCTTTCAGGGGAAAGGCCTATCGATACAACCTTGTAACAAAAGAGGTAGCATCTCATGAGCACCGTCAGCGAGAAGTCGAGAATCACTGAGACAGAAGACGGCATCACGTTTCATCGGGTTGATCAGCCGGACCAGTTTCCGGACTGGGCGCCGCGTGAAGAAGTCGTGCTGTTTCTTCACCACAAAATGAAGCCCTACCACGACAGTATTCCCGACATCGAACGTGCTCTGGACTATGCGCTCTCGGATAAGGAGTGCGAGGGCGGATTCATCATGCTGACGAAGGTCGAAGGCGAGCTGGTGGGTGTGTTGACCATGCTCAAGACCGGCATGGGCGGCTATATCCCGGAAAACATCCTCCTGTTTGTGTCGGTCGACCCGAGCATGCGCGGACGGGGCATCGGCGGGAAACTCTGCATGCATTGCATCAACCAGGCGGACGGCGATGTCAAGCTGCATGTCGAGTACGACAACCCCGCCAAACGCCTTTACGAGCGTCTTGGATTCACCACCAAGTACGCTGAGATGAGGTATGTGAAATGAACCGCGTGGTCATCAACCTTGAGGCCCTGCAGCACAATATCCGAGTCATCGACGGCTGGATGAAGGCGCATAACGCCACGTGGACCCTCGTCACGAAGGTTCTTTGCGGGCATGCGGACACCCTGCATGCGTTGCAGACCATAGGCGTGCGTTCCATGGCCGATTCACGGCTGGCGAACCTGCAGATGATCGAACGGATTGTGCCCGATTTCGAATCGTGGTACCTCCGCCTTCCGCACATGCCCGCGATCGATCGTGTCGTAGAACTGGCTGATGTGTCCCTTAACACCGAGATCGAGACGATCGATGCGCTGAATGAGGCGGCGAAAAAAAGGGATCTGATCCACCGTGTTGTGATCATGATCGAGCTCGGCGACCTCAGGGAAGGCATTCTCCCCGGCACCCTTGTCGATTTCTACAAGCACGCCTTCAACCTGTCGAACATCGAAGTGCTCGGCGTGGGTGCGAACCTGGGGTGTTTGTCGGGCGCTGTGCCGACCATCGACCAGTTGATGCAGCTCGTGCTGTACCGTGAATTGCTGGAACTGAAGTTCGAACGGAAGCTGCCGATGATCTCCGGCGGGTCCAGCTCGGTCCTGCCGATTCTCCTCGACGGACGCATGCCGAAACAGGTGAATCACTTCCGGATCGGCGAAGCGGCGTTTCTCGGTACAGACCTGATTAACGGCGGCACGATGAGCGGGCTTCGAAGCGATGCATTCACGCTGGAGACGGAAGTTGTCGAGATCAAGGAGAAGGGACTGGTTCCGCTGGCAGAGACGACTACGATGACGCCGTTCCAGACAATGGACCAGGAAGAATTCGAACCCGGTGCTCGCGGGTATCGTGCCCTGGTGACCATGGGACAGCTCGACACCGATATGACCGGATTGAGGCCGCTCAATTCAAACTATGTGGTGGCAGGCGCCAGCAGTGATGTGTCAGTGATTAATGTCGGGAACAATCCGGAAGGGTTGAGGATCGGCGACACGATCAAGTTCCGACCGTCCTACGGCGCGCTGGTGCGCCTGATGCTTGGGCCGTACGTCGAGAAGGTCGTCACACCGCCCATCGACAGCTATCGTAAAGACTTCAATCAAGATATGGAAGTTGAAGTGCCGCCGGTCGTCCCGGTCGAGGATGAGGAAACGCAGGATCTGAAGCAGGAGCGGGTGGAAGCGAAAGACGAGTAGGCACAGGTGCCAATCCATTTCAGATGACCGTTTCAAGTCTTTGTTTTATCAAGCGCCCCGGACAATGATCCGGGGTGCTTTCATGTGGTGTGCCAGGCATGGTGTATCGCTAACCCGAATATTTCACGAGTTCAAACTGTGTCAAATGTGAGGCGCGAAGGATGAAGCTGTATGGCAATACCGCGAATCCTTCGCAACAAAGCAGATGACGTGCGTGGGACCGCCCGAAGGGTGAATGAATAAATGGCTTTTTCTCTTTTACGTCTGGGTACAAACCGTCGCCGGGAGGAAGTGACAAATTGGGGAACATCTTCCTGTAAAACCAGTCCTTACCATAGCTCGCTTTCATCATTCAT
>WJJA01000237.1 GCA_014729955.1 bacterium | reverse complement strand
CCCCAATATGGAGTCCACACGGATTCTCTGGAGGTCCTTTTATCAAATCGTATCCCGGAGGAGGTGGTTTTTTATTCGGCCTGCGATCGGGTTATTCTCCACAGAGCACAAGCAAGTGGTTCGGATTTGCCTAAGCGATTGCTTCCCCCGGTTGCTCATTCCTCCGTACGCTATCGGATCCAAACGGATACAATCGTCGACACACTCACCTTGATCTATTCTGTTGAGCAGGATTGTGAGGTTCATCGTGCGATGATTACCACGCTGAGCGGTGACAGTATATCCGTAGAATTCTAATTTCGGGTGAAAGAATGAAAAAGCTTCTGCTTTTTTTTATTCTGAGTTCCTTACTGCAATATCCTGCACTGGGCCTGCAGCTTACCACTACACTGAATCCTGAGACGTTTACAGTTGCTTCGATTCCGGAAAATGATCTGCAGTTGACGGTTTCTTACGCTGATACAGAAGGGGCTGCAGTCCAGCGTATCGAAATGGAAGGGGGTGGGTACTGGCAGTATCTCCTGCCCATTACTGCTGAAAACCTCGACAGCGGGGAGTCCTTTTTTATCCAGCAGGGGACTGAGGATCCAAGTGACCCCGGGGTTCTGATCTGGTCCTTTTCGCCCGCTTCGGGGCTGCTGGTTCTGCGGATACATGAAGAAGCGCTGGACCATTTGGAAACATTAGCCGTCAATCTGTTTGCCCTCCCCGGCACAAGTCCTGTGAACGATGCGATTTGGACCATTTCACTGCTAAACTCTGACGGCAGTCAAAACCATGATCAGACTACTCACGAGTATGATATCAATCCCGGAGTTCCTGAAGAGCTGGTATTGGTAGATGCAGCTGAAGGCATCGGGGAGGATCTTTCCGGCGCAATGCAAACCATGTTCGCGGGGAACAGTTTTCCTCTTTGGGTAGAAACTCGAGATGCCTATAACAACTTTATCGAAAACCTTGATTCCGACGATGGAGTAACCTATGAATGGACCGGAGAAAGCGAATCATTCAATTTCAATCCGGATGCTCCTCCGATGTGGGATTTTTATGCAGAGACGGCGGAATCCGGCCAGTTCAGGGTGTTCCAGGAGGATTTAGAGAGCCATTCTGTTGCTATCACTGTCCAAGCCAATCCTGATCGCGCGGATGAGCTGGTGTTCGTGGATCATGGAAACCCGAGCACCGCCGAAAAGATCGAACAAGACCAGGAATTCAGTTGTGATCAGGAGCTTGTATTCTATGTTCAGCGTCTGGATGAATATGACAATGTTCTCGAGTATGTCGATCCGGAGGATATCGTATGGGATGCGGGTTATGAAGACTATCTCAGCATTTTCTCCCTTAGCTCACACGTGCTTCTCCAGTTTGACCATCCGGTCCAATCTCTGACAGTTACGGGTTCAGAAAGCGGCCAGGCGGGTCAATTACATATCCAAATCACTACCGGACAAGCTGATCGGTGGGTTGTTCGCGAAAACCTTGAAGTCGTTGATCAAGTGGATGCGGTCGCCGGCGAGGTATTATCGGGCTATGACATCCATGCCGTCGATGCTGACAGCAATCAAGTTGATCCGCCGGGATCTCTGCCGCAGTGGACGTTCAGCGGGGTGACAGCCTCAGAAGGATATGAACTGACCGGTACAGGATTGGCGTTATCACCGGTCTCTTTATCGCGCGCCCCGGACGAGGGAGCATTATCGATTTCAGGGCATGGATTGCAGGGTGCAGCGACTGTTTCTGTTGCACTTGGCGAGAGCGAGTCTATCGTTGCGAGCTTGTCCTCACACGAGTATCAGACATTTGAAGAAATGACCGTTTTTGCCGGCGTAGACACTGTTGAACTATGGCCGATGGAGTTGGATGTTGAATCCAATGTGACGGATTCTCAGCCGACCGGTGTTATATGGGACGTTGGACCGTTCTTACCTGATGATTTCGAAGAACCTGAGGCCCCGGGCGACCCTCTCGTTTTTACACCCTCCCAACCCGGCCAGACGGGTGTTATCACTCCTGAGAAAGGGAATTTGCAATCTGTGCCGTCCGGGAGTCTGCGTGTCCTGGGTCTGGTGTCTGATAATATGCGGACCGAGCTTGAACACAATCCGGTTTCCGGGGGCGTGGACACCCTAAGCTTTCGTGTAAGGAACCTGTCAGATTATTCTGCTTCCGATCTGAGTGTCTCTCCGGAATTCAGTCCCTCCGGCTCCGTGGTTTCGGAGGAGCCCATCAACAATCCCGATGAGCTTTCCGCCGGTTCTCAAACGCGGCTGGAGTACCGTGTCACCTATGCGGATGACGTGACAGGAACGATTCAAGTCCAGGCTGTTGGTTCTGCGGAAGTGAACGGAATAACCGTGCCGGTGATATGGCGTGACCCGACCTATACGATCGAATTGGAGACACCGCCGGAGCTGACGGCTACGAATCTGTCACCCGAAGAGGTGACGGAAGGATATGCGATCGATGACGCTGAGCAGGGGTGGAGTTTTGAGTTGCAGAATCTTGCTGCTTCCAGCCCTGTAACCTTCCAGGTTTCGTCTTCAGCGGTCCGGATTATCGATGCCAATCTGGAAATAATTGATACGGTCCCCATGCAGGTTTTACCGGCTCTTACCGGGTCAGGAGCCGTGACATGCTATACTGAGCAGTATGCCGTCGACCTGTCAGACGGCGAATACACGCTCCAGCTTGTATACAACGGTGAATGCGGTGGGACATCATTTGAGCAGAAAACCCTATCGATCGGAACCCTAACCGTTTGGAATGCTCCAGTACTGGATGCGTCAGAGGTGTGGGCAAGTGATATCCCTTCCGGCTATACACCCGGCTTCGAACTTGGCATTGACCTTCAACTGTCACTTGATGACGATGTACCCAACCAATCCGAATTTCGCCTGACAGATAGTCCGGCGCCGGTATTGGTATTGCAGCATCCAGTGGACAGTGAACTGGATGCGTTCTATCCGGCCGGCACTGATGTGGAAGGCGAGCGGATCGGGTTGACGCTTCCACCGGTGCCGTTGACACATACGATCTCTCGCTCCAGTGCAGAGCCCAATGACTTTGTCGGGTCTCTTGCACTAATCGTAAACGGATACGTGGCGCCTGACAGTCTGCTCGAACGCACGATTGTCCTCGCTGAAAGCTTCCCGGTTTCCGCGCCGATTGACTACGCCATGGATGTGCATACAACCGACCTGGTCGTCGGCAGGCCGGGTGAAATTGAAGTGGAAATCACACCTGCGGCGGGGTCGGCTGAGTTTTCGATTGATCCGGGAGGAACAACCCTTTCCCTTTCACACGGTTCTCTCGGCGATATTTCTCCTTCTGCACCGGGTTCTCAAACACAGGTTCCGGCGGATGGGCTTACCCTTGTATTCCCCGTAGAGATCTTGACCGATTTCAACCTGAACCTCGCGCAGCTTTCAGTAGACGTTGAACTCCAGCTTGATGTTGTAGGGCCGTACTCAGGTCTCGAACGTACAGCCGGCCCGTCAGTAGCAGGAACACTGAATCTGCATCACGCAGTTGAACCGGTTCTGTCAGATTACACCCCTGAATCGTCGCTGTCCGGAACGTTCGATACAATGGAGTTGACGGTTCTCAACAACAGCGAGCACGAAACACTCACTATACAATCCGGTGCGTCTATAACGATTGGTACGTCAGGTTCGTTGAGCCACGGTTCGTCAGTAACCCTGGACCCGCAGGAAGAAACCGTCATGGTATTCACGGGTACGGTGGTATTGACGGCGGGTACCTATCCACTCACGCTGGAATGGGAATGGACGGATGAGTACGGCTTCGAATATGGAGAATCAAATGTGCCGGTTGGGAATCTTTATATCGCCTCAGCGCCTTCGTTCACGTGGAGTGGTTTCGATCCGGACATTGTAACCATTGGTGCTTCGAGCAATCATACCTATCAACTGACAGTATCTCCATCCGATGTGGCAATTGTATTGGACCGTGCTCTAAGTCATGTTCGGATTATGCAAGGGGCATCCGAGGTCGATCAAGTACTCGTGATATCGGATCAGGGGCCGATTACCGGTTCCGGGACGATTCAACTCGATGACTACAGCTATTCTGTCGACCTGGATGCCGGTGAGTACACTGTGAAGTGCGTCGTGGGCGGGACTGCCGGTGGGGTACCGTTCGATCCGGTCGAACTGGACCTCAGCTATCCTCTGATGGTGCATGCTCCGCCCGTTCCGGAGGCGTCGCAGGCGGACGAGCAGAACGCTGTACTCGGCATTGTGCCGGGATTCACAACGGACCTGACGGTCGATGTCACGTTGCCGTCGGGGCAGTATTACTCGCCGGTCACCTTGGGTGTCCGGCAAACCATCTTTCTTGCGTTCCCCGATCCGGATCCGGGCGATCCACTCGACCAGTTCGTTCAGTTCGAGCTGACCGATCCTCCGACGACGTCGGGACTGACGTTGTCGACGGACAATCCGCAGTCGATGACCTTTCGCGTTGACGCCTCGCAGGCACAGGCTCTGGGTCACACCGACCAGACGGACACTTTGAAGCTTCGGATCCGTGGCACGGCAGCCGGTGGTGTGCCGGTGGACGAGTTGATCGTTCTGGAAGAAGCGTTCACGATCGACAACCCTGTCGAGTACAGCGTGGGTGAGCCTGCGAATCTCGAGGTGATGACAAGGTTGCATCGTGAGTTGACGTACACGCTGACGAAGACGTCGGAGTCCCCGGACTTCCGTGTCCTTCTTCCGGCATGCAGCCTCGACGTTGGAGCAGTGGATCGATTCGGCAGTACATCCACGGGAGAGGTGGTTCTCACGGATGAAAGTCCGTCCGTAGACCTGGAGTTCGACTTTTTCACCGACAGTTTCCCGGGTGGTGCGAACCCTCGCAGCCTGATCACATCGCTGGATGTGCAGGTGGAGGAGTTGTGGCAGGATTCGGTCAGGACGATGAGCGGTGCGGTGAGTCCTTTGCAGTTGTATCGTCAGGTGACGTCGTCCTATGTGGGTCTGAGCCGTGAAGAAGGCTTGATCGATACGGACTATCCGGTGTCGGGCGAGACGCTTTCGGTGCTTCTTGAGTTCGGTGATCTTCAGCAGGGGATCGAACTGCTTCGTTGCGATGTTCTGGTGGACGGTCAGGTGTTGAGCATGGCGGCCCCGACGATGGCCGTCGCAGCGGATGCGGGCACGGTGGAGATAGCGTTGGACGGCACGCTGAACCTTGCGACGGCACAGACTCATGCCGTCGAGGTGCAACTGGAATGGGAGACAGACCAGGGCGACACCGACGGGGATACGCTGACGACGGCCGACGGCTTCACAACGTGGGACGCACCGACGTTTGCGGTATCGTCCCTGTCCCCCTATGAGCATACCATGGGCGGCAGCACGGATGATTTCACCTGCCTTTTGACGGTGGGGAACAAGTCCTTCAGTGACGAGCTGGACATCACCGCTACGCTGCTGCGGTTCGACCCGGCGCTGCAGCAGGCCTTGAACGGCCCGACCTCGATCGATCAGACAACGACCCTCACCTTCGAAGGTACCGGGTTCACTACGGGCAACGGTTGGAATGCGGGCGGATACGGCGCTGAAGTGCGACTGGCCTACGAAGTGTTCAATACTCCGGTTGAGGAAGTCGTATCATTCGAGGATTCGTTTGTACTTTATGATCAACCGCTTATCTCTCTTTCACCAGGTGATGGAACGTTCCCGGTTGGTGTAACCCCTGAGTTTGGTGTCAACGGCTCGATTCAGCTTGTTCAACCCTCAAATCAGTACCGTTCCTCATTGACCATCAATGATCCTTCGGAGGTGTATCTCTTCATTGATCCTCCAGAGGGATCAGGGTCTCATGATTTCACTCTTACGCCGGCAGGGAATCCATCTTTTCCGCTTGCATTGAATGCCGACAGCAATCCCACAGAACCGCTTCACTTCTCCATTGGGAATAGCGATTCATTTTCATGGCTCCCCGTTGATTTTGAGAACACGCTTTTTGTTCATGTTGCAGGGGAGTGTATCGGCGGTCTTCCCTACGAAACGGATGTGTTGGTCCGGAATCCATTCCTGATCGACAAATTCGTGGAGCCCATCGCCGCCTCGGATCCCGGCGAAGGTGATACAATCATCGCCGGTGTGGTTGATACTCTTCACGTTCCGATCTTTCCCAAAGCCGGTACCGCACCGTTCTGGATTCATCCGGATGAATGCACGCTCGAGAACAGCACGGGAATGCTCGCATCCGGACTGTACCTCCCCTCATATGCCGATTCCATTCTCGTATCGACGGATTCTGCTCGAACCCTGAGCTTCATCCATACGTTTACCGGCGAGTTTAGCGGGGATGAGACTGTCACAAAGAACTATTGGTTCGCACTAAGTATCAGCGACACCATCAACCATGTAAAAAACCAGAATCGGAGACTGCCGAAAACCGGTGCGTTTGCCATAAAACTGCACCAGCCCGCACAATTGAGCCTTGTTTCCATCGATCCGGACTCGATCGTTTCCGGCAAGTCGCACACCGCCTGGACGATTGAAATCGAGAATTCATCACCCACTGTCCCGGCGTACATGGATTCCATCGGATTGTATATCGGTGATCAGCAGATCGAGTTTGATCTTTCAAACGCAGGGCCCGTCACGGACTTGGCGTCGTTCCACTCTGAGTCGAGCGTTTTGCCTGACACCGCAGGCAACCATCCAATCTCCTATCAGCTGGCGTGGCATATGGTGTCCGGACCGGCAGATGCAACGGACAGCCTCCGGTGGGAAGAAAAAGACATGGTTGTGATTTCACAACCGGATCTGGTGATTCATCAAATCAGGCGCTATGACCCGGATGATCCAACAACCAGTTTCGCTCTTCCGGGAACTGATCCGGTCATCATATCAGGTGATACCTGGGTGCCGAAGCTGGACATGTCGCTCGTTGCTCAGGAAGAAGACAAACCGATCGATGTTATGCGTGCTATGGTTCCACGGTTCAGGATACACCAGGAGACAGAAGTATACGAGTTCGCAGGGGCGGACTCACTGCATCTGGGCGAAGTGACACGTACGCTGGACTTTGATGCTGTTGGACCGGATCAACCTGCGATTGGAGAAGAGATCGAAAACCTGACCCTCTCCGTTTCTCTGGCAGGTTTTTACAACGTACTCGAAAGCTTTACGGTGGACACCTTATGGCCGGCAGAGTCTCAGGACATCGATCTCGAACTGCGAAGCTATCCCTTGCCAAACCTTTCGGGAATCAGTTTTTCGGATTCTTGGACGATCCTTCCGGGTGACAGCATTCGTGTCGAGATTGTGGTTACGAACACGGGAAATACGGCCGCCCCCATTGTGATTGATCCAGAGACATTGAATCTTGCGTTTTCCCAAGAGGATGCTCCTCTGGATGTACACTTCCGGCTTACATCCTCCTCAAACCATGTCGAGCTTGACGCAGATCAGTCCACCACTCTACATGCAACGATTCTTACCACGGCCGATATCCCGTCAGGGTTTATCGATGTTGTTCCATCTGTAAGCTATACCGTGCCGGATGCTGTGCAACTGGCTCGAATCGGAAACATCTCGAGCGAAACCACATCGTTCTATGTTTTTCCGCAGCCTGCATGGACGGTTGATCCGGACAGGGAAGATTACCCCGATATCGTCACCCTTGTTCAGGAAGAGATCCTGCTCGAATTCTTTGCGGAAGTTGATGATCCGACGGATAGCGAGTTCAGGGAAAACCTTATACCAAGCATAGAAGAGTGGGAGCTGCACCTTGCCTGGAATGACGGTACATCATTGACCCTGGACGAAGACTATTCATGGGACAACAGTACCCTGCCGACAAATGAGCTTGAGCACGGCCAATTGCAGGAATATGAAGTTCCCTTGACCCTGTCTCTCGACCCTGAAACTCTTCCAAACCAGCATGAATCGGGTTACCTCCGTCTAACCATTCATGCAGAGTTTCAATACGGCGAGGACGGAAGAACGATTGAGGCGGACCACACGTTTAATCAAGCCATTCTCATACAGGCTGAGCCGGAAGCGGTGGTTCACACAGCAGGGATGAATGTCGGGACTCTCACCAGTGGTGCTGCCTTGAGCATCGACCAGGGAGTCACATTCTCCCTAGAGCTCGAAAACTCCGGTACTGCGGGTATGTTCATCCTTCCGGATGAACTGGAATCAGCAATCGAATCCGCATTGAACCAGCACTCCGATACTGATTGGCAATTGAATTACGTCGGCGACAGCGAAGATTCTCTTGTTGTCAGAGGAGGCGTGGTGCAGAATGCGGTCTATCAAGTCGCAACCACGAATCCTATCGTACCGGAGTTGGATACATACACCGGACTTACCTTTCAACTACCCTTTTATGACATCAACCGCTCCAGCGAAGGTAACAACGTCAGCTTCGACACTCTCATTCCGACGATTGGTACCTTTGCGATCTATCCGCCTCAGCATTTGACAGTTGACAGCATTGAATGGCCGGTTGTTTCTGATGCGCAGGCAGGAGATTCCGCTGATGTCAATTTCACGCTTCAGGTCGCCACCGGGATTGCTTATGAAGACGTGACGTGGAGCTTCTTCGATACCCATACAGCTGATACTCTGGCAGAGGGAATGTTCCATCCATCGAATCTGCCGCAAACCGGGTCTGCGACAGCATTCATTCAGACAGGCACCAGGTTTGTCATTCCGGATGATGCAGACGAATTGCTGCATTCCATGGAATTCCATTGGAACGGTACGACGGTTAGCCCCCCTGAAAGGTCTATACAGCGGAGTGTAGAAGCCGGGACACTCCAGGTCTACGCAGCACCATCACTCGACCTTACACTGGAACCATCGAATGAAACCAGCAGGGGTGTTGTGCACGATGATACGGAAATCATCCTGAATGTCACGGCTCAATCGGTGAGACTTCAACCGGGTTTGGATGATCCGCTCCCTGATCCTTGTCTTCTGAATCCCCATCGCGCTGTGTTCACATTCCACGATTTGGAAACAGGGGATACACTTTCGGGCTGGCACTGGGAAGCTGCGGGAACCGATGCGGATACGCTGGTAGCAGATGAAGCGGTGACGTTTCAATTCGTCATTACCCATACGGGAGAAGGACCGACCAACGGCGAAAGCGGGGAAATCACCACTCGTCTTCGATGGGCCGGGGTGCAGGTAAGCAGTGGCCTCACAATAGAAGCCATGGTGGAAGATGCCTCTTTGTTCATGATGCAACAGGCTGTGGATGCCCTGGAAGTTCGTATTTCGGTTCATCCCGACTCATTTCCTAACTATTCTCCTGAAACTGACAGCCTTTACGCAAATTTCGGACAATCCGGCACTCTTTATGTTACGGTAGAACATACAGATGAACATGCTGAACCGGTAGAAAGCATTGTGCTGCATGTCGGTTGCCCCAACTCAAACGTGCAGGATACCCTGATTGATCTGACAGGAGATCCGGCATACGGCGACAGTGTCACTTACACGCTCGAAAACTTCAGGTTTCTTGCTCTGGACGAGGACGGCGGGGTAGCAGGCAGGCGGATGAGTCGTGAGGGTAGCCACAGTGATCCTCAAGGTTTTACAGGGATACGGACAACCCTCCGTTCAGGCAGAGCAAGCCGCGATCATCATTTGACTCCGGGTGAGATATCAGATCTTCAGGAGAGTAGATCCACGATTTCTCCGAAGAATGAGTTGGATGAGATATCAACGGCTGTATCCGCACAGATCAGGCAGACAGCGGGTACGGTCTCCGGGCTGACGTACCGGCCGGCTGAAAGTGAGGATCAACTGCCGACCTTGCTGCAACAGGCATCGGCACTGCGAATTGAAGTGTTCACCGATCCACCATACAATACGGAAAATCACCTGCTTCGAATGATTGGTAGTGAATTTGTACTCAATGTCAGATTTAACGAGGTTGGCGAATCGGAATTGATATATGAGAATTCCTCCGCTCAAGTCAATTTCACTTCGGATGTTTTGAGCTGGGTCTCGGACCCGATGGATCTAAGTGAGATTAGTCCCGGTGAAATCATCAGCGCGCCAATGCGCTGTGACGGTATTACCGATTCCACAGCTGTTGAGATTCAAATTACTCAACCGCCCACCGACCGGAACACCGGGATGGGTTGCAGCGACTATGATTCAACAGATCATGTCCGGCTGGAAATCAAAGACCCCGAATACGTTCCGCGCGAGTTCATCGTTGAACCCTCCTCAAGCCTCGTAACATCCCAGGCCGCCAGGGTCATTGTGCAAAAACCACAGTTCAATACCGACCTGGTCCACAGCACCGAAGTTAGATACGAACTGGTTGCTGAAATCGAGGCGGACTCGTTGCTGTTCCCACAGCATTTCCAAACAGTCTTCTTCGAAGAAACGGCTGACTCGATTGAATTTGTGCTGACGACCATTGACACCCTCCTTCACCCCGGCCCGGTGCAGTTTGAACTGCATCCCTCCCATCGTTTTACCTTCCTGAACGATGCGGGGGGTGATGCCGCCTGGGTTGAAGATGATATCGTTTCCGGTTCGGTCGAATTGTATCAGCGTCCATCGTCTCTACCCTTTCTCGAAAACATCAGCAGTACGGTGCAGGGAAGGGAACAGCAGGACGAGTTCTCTGTAGGTCAGACGGTGAAAATCACGATAGATCCTAATATTGAGCCCGGTAGCGTGGAGATTCTCGATAGACCATGGTACAACGTGACCATATCTCCCGACTGGCTTACGGACACGATCTCGGACACGGTCTGGTTATCTGCTCCCGCATCGGCCGATACCAATACGTTCTATATCCCTATACCGGAAGACATGGAGCCGGGAGATGAGTTCCAGCATGCTGTGATGTTTGAGTTCCACAACCCGCCTCTGATGACCAATCTGGATGTGGAAACTCCCATCACCATCCAGCCGGAGTCACTCACAGCGGGGTTGACGATTGTTCCGCGCGCATCTGTAGAAACCCTGCTGACAGCACGAGAAAGTACCATCTTCAACGGTGATTCCTTATCGTTTTTCACGCGGATCGAGCATCGCGGGGGTCCACTCGATTTTGATCCCGACACAGTGGTTTTCAAACTGGTATCGCCGGCGTTTTCCGCAGGGCAAGAGCCGACCCTGGCAGTCCGAAGAGTCGAACAAAACCTGCAGCTACCGGTGACCATCTTCCTGGATACGCTTCAGGCACGTGCATCTGTCCCGTTCTACTGGGAATTGGAAGCAGGTGACCGACTGTTGGATTCATTGTCACACACACCAATAGCTCTGCATTCCGATACCATGGAAATCGACGTCTTCCCGATTTCCATGCCGAAACTCAGTCAACTAACCCTAAGCGTTAAAGATTCCACTCGGTTTCTATTGCGCGCTGAGGCGCAAATCTACAATGGTCATAACGATGCACCGTGTATCATCCGCCTGAGCGATACTCTCTTCAATTTTTACCTTGACAGCTCCGAGACTGCACTCCCCGTCGATACGACCAATACGGCTTGCATCATGCAGGAGCGGACCAACGCAAGTTTGGGTGGTGAGCTTACCATCGCCAGTGGTGATACGGGGATCTATTTCGTTGATTTCTACCTTAGTCCGTTTCTTTCGCCGGCTCGTGACAGTCTGACGGTACGTATCGACACGTCCTCCGATAGTCTGCTGAAATTTCAGTTTGGAGATCAGTTTGAAGAAGTGTTAGGACTTGACAGCGTGCGGGCTGCAACCATCAATGTGAGAAGCCCGGTTGCTGAATATCTGAGTCTGCAGAAGGAAAGACCGGCATCCGACACGCTGGCGTTAGAGAACGAGGACACACTCGTGATAAAGTTCTCACGGCCTGTCTGGATAACCTCAATCGATGAAATGAACCTGCTGCGACCGGAGCAACCCCTCCTCCTGGGCATTCAGGGAACTAAACCTGACCTGTACGTACAGAAAATGGAATGGTCCCACTATGAAGAGGAAGTTCGTTTTCAAGAGGGTACAGATAGTCTTCAGAATTTGTCCGCCGATTACTTGCACCTTGTCCTTAACATGCCGGCAGACTACCCGCTGCTGTACAGGGGACGTCCGCTGCCGCAAGTACACCCCGCGCGCTGGGTGATCAATCCGGATCTGCCGTTGCACGCATTCCTGTCCCGGCATAACGTGCCGCTGTTTCATCCCGCGGGACAGGATACCGCCACCTGGTTCCTTGGCATAGGCTGCGCGAACGACACGTCAGCCCCCTGGATAGATCCTCGTCGATCTGGACGAGCGCGTCTGACAGAAGACCCCGAGCTTCTGGAAGAAATCTACCTGCATATCCGGGACGATGGCGGGGACGATGGGTATTTCAACGGTGTGGATCGAAATGGTATAGAGGTTGCTTTCAAGCGCACGGGTGACAGCTTCGGAAAGAGGAAATCAATGTTGAGCATGTCGGATCAAACCGAGCCGGTGTATACATT
>WJJA01000035.1 GCA_014729955.1 bacterium | reverse complement strand
GTATAAAACGGGTCAAAGATGCGTACGATCCTCTCCCTGGGGATACCGATCCCGTCGTCCGCGACTGAGATACGCACCTGGTCGCTGCCTTCCGGGGACGTGGTGATCGTGATTCGGCCGTTGTTTTCGATCGCCTGGACCGCATTCAGGATGAGGTTCAGCAGCACTTGTCGGAGCTGGTCCATATCGCCGAATACCCGCTGTGCTTCTTCGTCCAGGATGGTGTGAACGTCGATTCGAGCCTTCCGAAGCGGGTATCGTACCAGTCGTAAGGTCTCTTTGATCAGGGATGAGATATCGATCGATGTGGGGGCAAACGGGGTCTGACGTGCGAATGACATCAAGCCGTCTACAGTCTTCTCAATTCTCTGCAGACCCTGCACAATCGCATCGATGTATTCTTTCTGCCGTTCGTGGTTGACACGGTACCGTTCCAGGTTCTCCGCGAGATTGAGGATTCCCGCGAGAGGATTGCGGATTTCATGCGCCACACCGGCGGCGAGCTTGCCAATGTTTGCGACACGTTCGGTCTGGTAGAACTTCTCCTGTGTTTCACGTTCCAGCTCGCGTGCGGCTTCAATCTGGTCAAGCATGGCATTGAAATTACGTGCCAGGTCACCGATCTCGTCCGCACTGGATAGCTCGGTGCGGCGCCAGGGTTCTTCCGCAGCCGTTTGCACGAAGTCCCGGAGCTGAGCGAGCGGCTTCAGCAGGGACCTGAGATAGGGAAGGACGATCAGCGAGCTGAGCAGGATCATCCCCAGTGCGGCCAAACCATGCATAACCCACAGGCGGTACAATTCAGTCTGCAAGGGTGCCATCGAATACCCCATGCGCAGATGACCCCATGACCGGGTCGAGATGGTCAAAGGAGCGGTGATATCAAGGATGTCGCCATACTCATCGCTCTGAAGACGGCGCACGACGGTCGTATCCACCGACAATGCATTGAGGATGTGCGGATCGTCCGGGGCCTTTCCGTATTCAGTGAGGCGGCTGGAAGCGATGATGCGACCGCGAGTATCCATTACATGAATGAACTGGATGTGCAATTCCTCCTTGCGCATCCATTCTTCGATATAGTTCTCGATCAGACCACCCTCTTCGATCAGGCCGAGTTCTTCATACAGCAGAGAGTTGGTGATGGATATGGCGAAAGTCTCAGTCAGATGACGACGATTGCTTTTCGCCTGGTCTGTGACCAGGGCATGCTCTCGTGTCACATGCAGCAGAGTGATCAAGACCATGGACAAGGTCAACAAGACCACGGTCAGCAGGAGGATGCGCCGTCGCAGGGACTGTCTCACGAGCCGCCCTCCCTGTCCTCGGGTAGAAGACTGCCCTTGAACGCATCCGCACCGAATAGCGAGTTCATAAGGTGTTCGACGGCTGCGTACTCTTCATGCCGCACCGGTGCGAATCCTTCCCGGAGTTCTCTGTCCCATGCTGCCATCATCCTCTTGTCCGCCGGATTCTCGGGATCGAGCGAGAGAAACGCTCGGCGGAGGGCTTTCGCTCTTTCCTCCGGCATCTCAGGATGAACGGCAAGGGGAAAGTTTGGGATCGGCTCACTGACGGCAATGACACGCAACCCGCGAGGCATGTACCGCTCCGCCAGCACATCACGCACCCCGCACGCTTCGGCACGCCCGGTCAATACCGCGTGAGCGGCGCTGTCATGATGGCGGTAGTATTCATAAGAACCCAGGTCATGCAGTGTGAGGCCCGCGTCACGAAGCATCTGACGAGGATACAGATGCGACGAAGTGGATAGAGGAGAACCGAAGGCGAACCGTTTGCCTTTCAGCTCGCCCAGGGTTTGCAGAGAGCTGATGTCTCGCACGGCGATGACGGACTGGAACGTGCCCTTTCCGCTCGTGTTCAGCTTCACGAGCGGTTCGGCACCAAAATCATGGTGAGCTCTCAGGTATGTTACCGGTCCGAGATAGGCTATGTCCACAGCTCCGGTTTTGAATTGCTCGACCGCCTGCCGGTATGTCGTTGAAAGAACCAGCTCGAAACGGAAATCGGTTCGTTCGGTGAGTGCATCCATCAAGGGCTGGTACTTCAGGATCATCACGCGGGGATTGTAGAACGCGATGATGCCGAAGCGTATGGTGTCGTGTTTCGCCTCCGGACCGTAAGGAGTCTCCGACGCCGGGGAGATCAGCAGCCAATGAACGCATAAGACCAGAGCCATGGACGCTTTCAGGTACCACGGGACTTGTCGCTGCTTCCTGGATTTGCTATTCACCGAACCATCATTCATACCTGCAATATAAGGAAGTGCAATTGCAGACTGTCGGCTGCGTTACGAACCGGAAACGAATCGCAGTAGGACGGCGTGTGAAGAGTTCCTTGGCCATATTTTCAGTGCAATGGGAGCGATATGCGCATTAGCGCCTTATATTTCAGGCTTGCTGGAGCCGAAACGAGACACAAAACAGGAGGCACCATGAAGAAAGCGGGGGTGTTGGCAGCAGTCCTGCTGCTTATGGCAGTAGCCGCACAGGCGGAGAAAGGACAGCTGAACCCGGAATTGTTGAATGTGCAGGAATACCGTCTGGACAACGGCCTGCAATTGCTGATGCTGGAAGATCACAGCGCACCGATTGTATCCTACCAGGTCTGGTACCATGTCGGCAGCCGTCATGAGAAACCCGGCATCACCGGCATGGCTCATTTCTTTGAACACATGATGTTCCGTGGATCGAAAAAGTACAAGCCCGAGGAGCACTCGAAGATCGTCAAGGCGCACGGCGGTTCATTGAACGCGAACACCTGGTACGACAGAACCATGTACTTCGAAAACATCTCGTCCGACCAGCTCGAATTGGTTGTGCACCTGGAAGCGGAGCGTCAGGCGAATCTTACCATCACACCGGAAACGTTCGAACCGGAACGTCAGATTGTCCGGGAAGAACGGTTGATGCGTGTCGACAACTCCCTCTTCGGATCCGCACAGGAGCAGCTGATCACCAACATGTTCCGTGCGCATCCCTACAACTGGCCGGTGATCGGGTGGATGAGCGACATCGAAAACTACACCCAGGAGCAACTCCGCTGGTTCCATAAGACCTACTATTCACCGAACAATTGCACGGTGGTACTGGTCGGCGATTTCGATCCGGATGAGGCGATTGCGTTGCACGAGAAGTATTACGGTCATCTGCCCTCGCAGGAGATTCCGCCGGAACCGAAGACGCAGGAGCCGCCGCATCAGGGCGAACGGCGTGTCTACTTTGAACGCCCCGCGCAGCTGCCGTTTGTGCTCGCAGGGTACCATATCCCGGCGGCACGTCATAAGGACATGCCCGCGATTGAAGTCGCCCAGAAGATCTTGTCCGACGGCGAATCCAGCCGGATTTACCGCACCTGTGTCTACGAGCGGCAACTGGCGCCGTTTGCCGGCGGCTTCGTCTACGACCTGTACGCTCCAGGCCTCTTTTTCGCCTACATCGGCGTGAATCCGGGTACGGAAATCGATACCGCCGAAGCAGCGCTGTTTGACGTGATCGAAACCCTCGGCCTGGAAGGCCCGACCGAACAGGAGCTGCAGAAGGCGAAAAACCAGATCGAAGCGGACTACATCTTCGGCCTGACCAGCGTCGCGGGCAAGGGCATGGCGATCGGCGAGACACTGATCAAGCATGACGGCGATTACGAAGAGTTTCTGAAGTGGCCGGAGAAGGTGCGCGAGGTGACTATTGACGATGTGAAACGTGTGGTGCAGACCTACCTCGTTCAACGTAACCGAACCACCCTGATCCTTGTGCCTAACGAGGACGCCAAGCCTGTGAATGTTTCTATGGAAGGGGGTGCGGAATGATGAAGCGAACTCTCGCAATGACCGTAGCAGTCCTTTGTCTCGTTGGACTCACGTTTGTTCCTGTCCTGGCGGAAACATCGGACGATCTCGTACCGGCGTATACTCCGTCCCAGTCGCTCGATGATTCACCGGTGGATCTGCCGAACGTGCAGAAGAAGACCTTGAAGAACGGCCTGAGCGTGTACTACGTGCCACAGTCGGAGCTGCCGACCGTAACCGTACGGCTGCTGGTGCTGTCCGGCAGTCTCTAC
>WJJA01000236.1 GCA_014729955.1 bacterium | reverse complement strand
CGCCTGCCCTACTCATTTCTAGTTGTGTCAGGTCCTGCTTCGTCGGCAGGCGAAGTGTGACTGACACATTCTTCCCGCACTGTTCGTCCGTCAGGTCACACCTGCTGCGCGTCCAAGACCTGATGGAACACTCGAAAGATGTGCGTGCTCCGCCTGCTTGCGCTGCTACTTCTTGATCGCTGTGAAGGAGCCGGACCCGCGACCGCCGCGGAAGTAGCGGATCAGGACCGCGTCTTCCGTCTCGCCGATTTCGCTGGTGACACGCTCCCAGTCGCCCGTGCCGCGTATCTCTTCACGGCCGATCTTCACGATCACATCACCCTGGCGCAGCTTGTTTTCCGCCGGGCTGTCCTCTTCGATGTCGAGCACGATCACGCCGTCCTCGACCTCCGGCTCGATGTTCAACCGTGAAGCCTGCTCAAGGTTACCGACCCGAATGCCCATCCAGTAGTCCCGGTTGCGCATGTTGCCGCCGGGACGCCGTCCGGTCAGTTCTGCGAGATAGGTCGCACGATCGCCCAGCTCGAAGGTCAGACGCTTGGCCTTGCCGTCACGAATCACCTTGGTGCGCATCTCCTCGCCCGGTTTATGCTGCGCCACCCGCATGCGGAAGTCGGCCACATCGGACACCGGCTCGCCGTCCAGCTCCGTGATCACATCACCGGCCTCCAATCCACCTTCGGACGCCGGTGTGTTTTCCTGAACCGACTCCACGAGGATGCCCTCCTGGTCCTTGTCCAGCTCGAGGGCGTCCCTGAGATCGGAGGTCAACGGCACCGGGACCATGCCCAGGTACCCACGGCTGACCTGACCGGATTCCAACAGCTGCTCGACGACATCCTTGGCCATGTCGATCGGGATCGCGAACCCGATCCCCTGGCCCGTGGCGTCGATGGCGGTGTTAATGCCGATCACTTCGCCCCTGATGTTCGCCAGCGGTCCGCCGGAGTTGCCGAAGTTGATCGCGGCGTCGGTCTGGATGAAGTCCTGGTACACCGGCCCGCCGCCGGAAATCCGCAGGTCGCTGCGGCCCTTGGCGCTGATCACGCCGACCGTGAGCGTCCACTCCAGGTTGCGGGCATTGCCCATCGCGATCGCCCAGTCGCCGATACGGATCTCGCTGGAATTGCCCAGCGTGGCGACCTGTTTGTCCTCGACATCACCGATAATCAGGAGCGCGAGGTCGGTGTCCGGATCGGTGCCGACAATTTCCGCTTCCCGTTCGCTGCCGTCCGCCAGGTTCACTGTGATCTCAGACGCATTCGCGACCACATGATTGTTGGTCAGGACATGGCCCTTCTCGGAGATGATCACCCCGGTTCCGCTCGCCGGCGCCTCACGCGGGCCGCGCGGGGCGGGCATCGGGATGTCACGATCCCCGAAAAACTCACGCCACCATTCCATACCGGGGCCGGAGTGCGGATTGCCGCCGGTCTCTTTCAAGACGGATATATTGACAACCGATGGCTTCAGCGTCTCCGCAACGTGTATGAACGGGCTTTCGCCCCCCTGAGAGACAGCGGTGTAGGGGTTGCTCGCGACCTGGATATCGCTCTTGTCGGATCCGGAAGGCTCCGCGAGCTTCAAGATATCGCCGGGGTCGGCCTGTGTGGAGGCGGTCCATTGCAGACCGGTTGTCAGGGCGATCCCCACGACAAAAAACAGTACGGCCACACCAAGATAGCGTAGCCGGGTGCGATGGTTTCGGGTGTTTTGGGTGTTCATGCTCAACCTCGCCACAATCTTTGAATATACTCGAATTAGATGTAAGCTGCAAGGAGTGTTTCGGCAAGTCGACAGCGACTCCGTGCTCCGAGCCTGCATAGGGGTAAACCCCTGCCCCCGGGAGCAAGTTCCATACAAATCAGAGCTTCCGCTCGCTCTTGAGGATGCGGTCGGTGGGTCCGGGAAAATCCGGGATCAGGGGACGACGCCAAACGTTTGGTGAGGTAGGCCGGGCTTGCTGCGGGGTGTCGAACAGGTCGGCATCCCGGCTGCACGAAACATGGCGTGGCTGCCTGAACAGGACGCGTGAACGCTTCGCTGCGTTCATCGGCGGGCAGGGACGCCCGCTCTGCCCAATCTACGGGACTGCAGCTTTCTATCGGACTGCAGTAGTCCGGACCCTGTGAAGGTCTGGCCCGAATTTTTCATGAATGGCGAGAACAATATATTCTAAAAGTTATAATTAACAATAAGATAATGTCACGCTATACAGGTTTTCTCTGACACAGATTGTGTCCAGGCCAAACTCATCTATTCATTCCCCCTTCGAGCGGTCCCAACTGCGTCATCTGCTTTGTTGCGAAGGATTCGCGGTATGGCAATACAGCTTCATTCTTCCCGCCTCGCATCTGACGCACTTGAACTCGTGGAATACCCGTGCCGGCGCGTGTATGATCCAGTTTGAGTGTCGGGTCACACCCCGCTGACACGGGCCAGGACCCGACGCAACGTCCGATGGAACTACTGCGCTGTCTATGGCGCGGCTGTTGTATGCCGACTCGAGCCACTGACCGGCAGTCGCATATGAAATCGTTGCCGATTGTCCCGGTCCTGCGTGACCGCCAACGACCCGCCGTGCCGTTGCACGGTCTGAAGACTCACCGCCAGGCCCCAGTCGACCCGCACAGTTTCTCCGTTCCGGTCGAAGTCGATTTCGAACATGCGACTCCGCTGTTCGCCGGGCAGGGCGGGGCCGTCGTAGAGGATCTCCACCACAGCCGTCAAATCCTCGAGGCGGGTTCGTACCGTCAAACTGCCGCCCTCCTCGACATGTTGCAGCGCAAAGGTCAGCAGCGCGTGGAAGACCTGGTTGATCTGAGCCGGGTAGCACGGCACCCCCGGTACATGTTCGTATTCACGTACCAGCCGTGCATGGTTCGCGATCCCGGGCGCGAGCAGGTCAAGGGTGGCGTCAAGGCCTTCGTGCAGGTCGTAGAGTTGGAACTCCGCTTCATCGATGTTGGCGAAATTGCGCAGGCTGCGGATCAGGCTGCCGATACGTTTGGCGGCGACCACCGACGACTCGGCGTTCTGCCGGATCACATCCAGGAACCGGTCGGCGGTTTCGTGGTTGGTTGTGGCGGTCTCCCCGGCTGATTTCGAACGTGTCAGACGGAGTTTCTCCACCGCCTTCTGGATGGTATGGCCGGAGGATGCCACCACTCCGATCGGTGTGTTAACCTCATGTGCGATTCCCGCCGCCAGTTTGCCCGCTGCGACCATCTTCTCGTTTTGAATCAGGCGCCCTTGCGCGTCTTCGAGTGTCCGGGTCCGTTCCCGCACCTTTTCCTCCAGGGTACGGTTCAGTTCCTGCAGCTGGTCGAAATGATAGCCGACGATGGCGATGAAGAGATAGATGGCGGTAAGTGATCCGCCGGCATAGACTACGGTTTGGAGCAGCGCGACGGTCGGTTCGATGATCATCGAACTGCTGATCGCCAGGAGAAAAAAGACATAGAGCCCGATGGTCCATCGCTTGATAAAGCGACGTCGTGTGACATCCTTCGTACGTTTCAATGCCAGGTAGGGCAGGGCAAACATGTAGGCATAAAGAAGGATCATCACGACCAGGAAGGTTCCGGCCAGGGGACCCAGTTCGCCGGCGAATAGTTCGCTCGAGTCCAGGTGGGGGTGTATCAGCAGATCGGTCGTGAGCGCAAGGATCACGGAAATGCCAAGAAAGGTCAGCACAATCGTGACATAGAGCCGGAGCTGAATCCCCAATACCTTTTCATGCATACGGTGGATGAACCCGGTCGATACCAGTACGAAATAGAGGGTGGCCAGGTAGGAAAAGAAGGAGGTAAAGACCGGAACCACCCAAAGCCCCTTCGCAATCCATTCGAGCGGCGACACCATGTAGAGGAACACACCGAACGAATCCAGCCCGAAAAAGAAGGCAAAGAGGGCGAAAGCCGGCATCATACGGTCGCCGCTGCGGTAGAGCAGCGCCACGATCGCTAGGGTAATGCTTAATATCGTCGACAGAAGCGGTGGAAAGGTTTCCCAGTTCACGGCAGTCTCATCCTGATGGCGATCTCTCACGACGCTCGAATATACAGCGCTCACGCCGGCAATACAGGGAGCATGACCGCAGAGACCAGGGATTGTCCGTCTTCTGTTTTGTATCTTTGCCACGGAGCCTGTACGGTTCAAGCAACGGGAACCGGGGCAATCACCCGGCGTATGTAGGGTAGATTGCAACAAAGGCGCGCGGACACCGCCTGACAGGACCGCGCCCGCTCAGTTAACCATGTCAGGTATCGTCCTTGTTCGGAAGGGAGACAACGATGCCGTTCGGATTTTTAGACCCAACCATTCTATTGCTGATACCCGCCTTCATCTTCGCGCTGGTGGCGCAGGGGAAGGTGAAAGGTGCATACAAGAAGTTCAGCCGGATGCGCAACCAGTCGGGTTTGACCGGCGCAGATGCCGCACGTCGGATTCTGCGCAACCACGGGATCACCGATGTGGAAGTGGAACCGTCACGGGGCATGCTGTCGGATCACTACGATCCAACGAAAAAGAAGGTCCGCCTGTCGGAGGAGAACTACAACAAGTCCACGGTGGCGGCGTTGGCAATCGCGGCGCATGAGGTCGGCCATGCGATTCAGCACCATGAATCGTACAGTTTCCTCAAGTTCCGTCATGCTCTTGCCGGTCCGGTGAACATCGGATCCTGGGGCGCATTTCCCCTGTTCATCATCGGCTTCATCTTCGCCAGCCCGACGCTGGTGGACATCGGGATCTTCCTTTTCCTCGGCGTGGTGCTGTTCCACCTGATCACTCTGCCGGTGGAATTTGATGCCTCCAAACGTGCGATGGCGATCCTGCGCACGGACGGTTATGTGCAGCCGCAGGAATCGGACGGCGCGAAGAAGATGCTGAACGCCGCTGCGATGACCTATGTCGCATCCGCGACAATGGCGATTGTCGAGCTGGTGCGTCTTCTCATCCTGCGCGGGATGATGGAAGAGTAACAGGTTACATTTCGACGGTTTGACTCTGCCCGGGACGGTCTGTTTCGGGCAGTTTTTGTATATTTCACAGCGTTGCGTTGAATGTACCGTCAATTGGAGCCGTTTCGATGAGCGATTTTCAGGACCATGTCACGTTGTGTGTGTACGAGACCACCTATCCGGATGAGATGCTTGATGAAGTAAAGGCGGAGGCGGACGAGCATACAGTCATCCTGCGTTGGGACGACCTGTTTCGCCTGGTGCCGTCCTCGAAAGAGATCCACTGGAGCAAGAAGATCGACGCCCCGGAGGAGGAGTTTTACCAGAGTGTCGGTCTGCATATCGTGCCGGACCATGTCGTGGGTGAGGCCTTTGAGAAGATTGTGGCAGACTCGGAACATATCTGCATGCACTGGTCCGACTTCATTGGATTTGTCCCGGACGCAGGCAGGTACGACTGGTCGCAGCATCTGAACCACCGCTGAACAGACCGTCTCGCGATACGTCCCACCGACAGGATAGCCGGCGGGATGACACATTGTGAGACGTCTTGGCAAGCCGTGTACCCGGCAGGATGACCCGGGACCGACCTGCCATGACCTCGAGCCGCTCCCGGACTCCTGCTCTTCCACGCGTCCGGCGTTCCCGCGGGGCGATTCCCGCTGAGAAATCCCTGTCCACATTCCGGTTGCATCCCCTTCCCATACTCACTAAAATGCGGGTTCGATTGAGTGACAACCCTGCAACCACGACGCATGCCGCACGGCATGGCGGGAGAACGACACCATGATGGAAGTGTATCTCGATAACAACGACAGCACAAAGATGCTGCCGGAAGTGCTGGAAGCGATGATGCCGTACTTCACCGAGTCATACGGCAACCCCGCCTCCCTGCACAAGCTGGGCCTGGATGCCGAGACAGCGCTGGATGAGGCTCGGGCGACCATCGCAGAATGCATCGGCGCGATGCCGCAGGAAATCTACTTCACTTCCGGCGCCACCGAATCGAACAACCTTGCGCTGAACGGTCTGCGTTTGCAGCACCCCGGAAAGAAGCATGTCATCGTTTCGCCGATCGAGCACGCATCCATCCGCAATATCGTGAAGCGTTGGGAAAAAGAGGGCCTGGTGGAGGTCTCGTACCTCAAGGTGGACGAAGATGGAATCGTCGATCCGGAAAGCCTGCGCGAGCTGATTCGTGACGACACCCTGGTGGTGTCGGTGATTCACGCTTCAAACGAAATCGGATCGATCCAGGACCTTCGGGCGCTGTCGGAAATCTGCAACGAGCACAAGACCTTCCTGCATACCGACGCCGCCCAGACCCTCGGTAAAATTCCGATGAATATGAAGGAGTTGGGTGTCCACGCCGCGAGCTTCAACGCTCACAAAATGCACGGACCCAAGGGCATTGGTGTGCTTTACCTGAAAAAACGCACCAAGCTGAGGCGTTTCTTCGAGGGATCGCCCCAGGAAGAGGGGGTTCGTCCGGGTACGCAAAACGTACCGGGTGCGGTCGGTTTCGCAAAGGCACTGGAAATCGCCCTGCGTGACATGGACGAGTACCGCCCGCGCATCGACGAGCTGACGAAAAAGCTGGCCGATCAGCTGCTCGGAATTGAATATACTAGGTTAAACGGCCCCGAGGTCGGTGAGAAGCGTCTGCCGGGAAACATCAATATTACCTATCGCTACATCGAGGGCGAAGCGATCCTGATGATGCTGAACATGAAGGGCGTTTATGTATCGTCCGGGTCGGCCTGCTCGTCGCGCTCGCTGGTGCCTTCCCATGTGCTCACCTCGATCGGACTGCTGCATGAAGAGGCGCACGGATCGATTCGATATTCGCTCAGTCGTCTGACCACGGACGAAGAGATTGAGTACACGGTTGCACAGACAAAAGAGGTCGTGCAGAAGCTGCGTGCGATGACGGCATTTGTGCCGGAAAAACACAGTGAACGCGAGAGCGAAAAGGCACAGACGTTTTACAGAAAGAAGGCGGATTAAGGCGGCGGGTACCGTCAGGTTTGTACATCCGGATGCAACACAGCCTGATGCCGGTCTGCTTTCGGGTTCAGCGGGCAAATCGATTCATGCCGGGCGATGGGTCGGGGTTCCGGAACCTTTTAACACGCATCAACCGCCGGCGTGGGTACAGAGGTTTCCGATTGTATGCGTTGCATCGTACGTCCGGATCTCGTTACTTTCCTGTCTTCGCAGGCAGAAAACATGAGCCGTGACGTTGAGAGCGCACGGCTGTCATTTTTTGCAGGAGGCTCCCGATGGAGGGCGCAAAAACCGCATTGTACGACAAGCATGTGGAGCTTGGGGCGAAGATGGTGCCCTTTGCCGGTTACATCATGCCGATCCAGTACCAATCGATCACGGCGGAGCACAATGCCGTGCGTGAGAATGTCGGGATTTTCGATGTCAGCCATATGGGCGAGTTTATCG
>WJJA01000235.1 GCA_014729955.1 bacterium | reverse complement strand
GCTGGGGGATTCGCTGGACCGGCGAAGGGTGGGCCTTCACCGTCGCCGGTAGCGATGCCGTGCGCATCCAGCGTAAAAACGGGAAAGTGACCATGATCGGCACACGCAGGCCGGAAGAGCTGCACACCGCACTTACCGAGGTCATGGAAGAGGGATAGCCCGGATATTTCACGAGTTCAAACTGCGTCAGATGCGAGGCGCGCAGAATGAAGCTGTATTGCCATACCGCGAATCCTTCGCAACAAAGCAGATGACGTAGTTGGGACCGCCCGAAGCGGGAATGAAGAAATGAGTTTGGCCTGGACACAAGCTCTGCCGGAGAAAAACTGCATGTCGTGAGATCATCTTATTGTTAATATAGTTTTTAGAGAAGAAAGATCTCTTCATTCATGAAACATCCGGGATAGAAGGCAGCCCGCCCCCGCCGGGCTGCCTTGCCGTCCCGCTTACATCTCGCATTGCCGTGCGATTTCCTCCACCACCTCAAGAGCGGTCAACGCGGTTGCCCCGTCCACGGCCGGTGGACGGTTTTCACGCACCGACTGCAGGAACGAATCGGTTTCACGAGCCAGCGCATCGTCATTTTTCTTCGCGCGCGTCTTCCTGGTCAACACACGCAAATCCTTGTCGTCCGCACCCGGAATCGGTAATGACTTCGGCGTACCCCTTGGAACACGGCGATAGATCTCCGCACGCTTCTTCTCGAAATCGAGCGAGATGTAGGCATCTTCCTGGAAGAAGCGAAACTTGCGCAGTTTCTTCAGCGAGATACGACTGGCAGTGAGGTTGGCGACACGTTTGCCGGAGAAATTCACGCGCGCGTTGGCAATGTCCGCCGTGGAAGAGACCACCGGCACACCGGATGCATCGACACGCTCTACCTCGCGTCCCATCAGGTAGAGCAACACATCGATATCGTGAATCATGAGGTCGTGGATCACGCTTACATCGGCCCCACGTGGCGAATAGGGGGCGAGACGGTGCGCTTCGACAAATTTCGGGGCCGGTTCAAGACCGTGAAGCGCGGTAACCGCAGGATTAAACCGCTCAATATGCCCCACCTGGAGCCACAAGCCCTTCTGCTCGGCATATTCAACCAGCTCACGCGCTTCGGACGAGGCCGCCGCAATCGGCTTTTCCATCAGAACATGACAACCGGCTTCGAGTGCACGCAGGCCGATTTCATGGTGCAGAGTCGTCGGTACCGCAATCGACACCGCCTGCACGCCGGCAAGCAGCTGATCAATGCTGTCGAAGAAACGGCAACTGTTCTCTTCTGCCACCTTCCCGCCCTGCTGGGGATTTGAATCATGCACCCCGACCAGCTCGGCGCCCGGATTCGCGGCATATTTCTGCGTGTGGAAGCGGCCCAGCCGTCCCACACCGATTACTCCGACTCGAACCTTCTCCTCCATCACGGCACTCCCGGAAATCGTTCAAATCCCCAGAATATTCTAACATGTAGCCCGGAGTCGCCGACTCCGGGGAAGCAGTTTGCCCGGTAAAACCCTTCACCGAGTGGGGCAGACCGCCCGTCAGCCGGACACCGGCGAACCCTGCAACGCGCCTCCGCGCCGGCAAGGTACATGTCTCAGCGTTGCGAAAGAAAGGGCCTGCCGGCTCAAGGGAAAGCCGGACGTCCGCTTGCACGATGTCGAAGCGAAAGAATACCTTCAGGCAAACCGGGAAGGCAATCGTCCATGGCTCCAACCGTCACCGCACGCTTTTTCCGTCTGCTCGCCGGGCACACCGTCGTGTTTGGTCTAAGCACCCTCGTGCGGCCCCTGAGTCAGCTGATTCTCGTCCGTCTGCACACCAACACCCACTTTTTGAGCGTGTCGGAGTATGCGTCCTGGACGCTTCTGCAGGTCGCGCTGAACATCGGCATTGTGCTCTTCAATCTCGGTCTCGCAACCGCGTTCTTTCGCTTCTACCTGGCCGCGCAGAGTGACGACGAGCGCGAGCGTGTCGTCGGGCGCATGTTCCGCATCACCCTCACGGCCGCCATTGCCGGGGGAGCGATGCTCGCCGCGGGAAGCGCGTTCTGGACGTACGCACTCACCGGCAAAGACGGCCTCTTCATCGAAGGCATTCATATCGCCATCGCCGTCAGTTCAAACACATTGACCATCGTTCCACTCGCCCTGATGCGAGCCGAAGGACGGTGGAAATCCTTCCTTGCTTTCAATACCGCCAAGTTCTTCCTGCTGATCGGTTTGAACGCCCTTTTCCTGATACCGTTGGGATTCGGTCTTCCCGGCGTTACCCTCGCGCTCGCTGCTACCAACGCTCTACTGGCGCTGGCGTTTGTGCCAATGTTGCGCGGTCGCATGAAGGGTGAATCCTGGACCGCCGGCTGGAAGCCCGTCCTGCTCTTCGCGGCGCCGCTGCTTGCGAACGATTTCACCTTCTGGCTGCTCAACAGCCTGGGGCAGGTGATGCTGCGTTTCCTCGGCTCAGAAGCCGATGTCGCCCTGTTCGGCTTCGCACTGCGGATCTCCTTCATCGCGATGGTGATGGTGATTATGCCGTTCACCATCGCATTCGGACCGCTGCTGTTTCGTGCTCGCAAGGAAAATGAAGATCCCCGCCCGCTTTATGCCCGTTCCATGGGCTATATCTGGACCCTGTCGCTCGCCTTCTGCCTGGCACTGACCCTGTTCGCCCCGGAAGCGGCTTTGCTGCTGGGAAAGAACCCGCTTTACCATGCCGCCGTGCCGCAAGTTGGAGTGCTGGCCTTTGCCGCGCCGTTCTACGGCATCTTCTATGTCTTCTCCGCCGGCGCGAACCTGCGCGACAAAACCTGGGTCTTCCCGATCCTGCTCGCTGCCGCGGCGGTCGTACAAATCCTTCTGATGCTCTGGTGGATTCCCCTGCACGGCATCGCCGGGGCAGCGTGGGGCACCCTCGCAGGGTATGCCCTGCTCGCCCTGCTCACACTCGGCACCAACCAACGGCTCTACCCGATCCGTTTCCCCTGGTACCGTGTCGGTCTCGCCGGCTTGACCGTGCTGCTGCTGCTGAAACTGCATCAATCGTTTGATTTCCTGCACGGTATCCGGGAGCGTATCGGACTAACCGCCGCCTTTCCGGTTCTGCTTCTGCTGCTGGGCTACCTGGATCGCGGTGAATGGGCTGCGTTGCGACGTTTGCTCGGTCTTCACCGGGGAGACTGATCGATGACCGAAACCCGGCCGTGGGATCCCGTCGTGCTGCGTGACCTCAAACGTGCTACCATTCGTGACCTTCTCCGTGCGCTCGCCCTGCCTCCGCGCGGCAGTGCCGCACGATGGGCTGTGCGTCTTGCGATGCCGATGATCCGGCGCTTCACAGAGTCCGTGGCACGGTTCGATGCGGATACCGCACGGTACGGTCTCGCCGAGGCCGCCCGGCGGCTGTTGCACGAATTCGAGGTGGACATCTGCTGCCCGGATAACATGATGGACGTACCACGCTCCGGCCCGTTGCTGATTATCTCGAATCATCCGGGCATGACTGATACACTGGTCCTGTTATCTCTGATCGAACGGGACGACCTGCTTGTGATCGCCGAGCGGAATCCGTTTCTGACCGCGCTGCCGAACGTTTCCCGGCAGATCCTCTACCTGGAAACCTCCGAAAGGTTCCGGGGTTCGACCCTTCGTCGCGGCATCCGCAGCCTCCGTTCCGGAGGGGCGCTGCTGCTGTTTCCGGCGGGACGGATTGAGCCGGACCCGGTCTACCGTCCGGAGGCAGTACGGCTTCGTGCGGGTTGGTCAAAAAGCATGGACCTGCTGGTACGGCATGCAAGAGATGCCGTGTTCCTGCCGATGGTTGTCGGTGGAGTCTTTTCGAAGCGAACGCGAGCATTACCGTTGCAGCTTTTCATTCAAGATGCTGTTCGACGCGAACAAGTCCTCGCGATGCTGCAATTCATATTCAAACCGTTGCAGAAAACCATCGTCCACGTTGAAACCGGCGGTCTTTTCTGCGCTCCCGGAGATGCAACGGCCGGCCAATCCGCCCTGCCCGCGGTGATGGAATCGGTCGACCGCGCCCTCAACCGCTTGATACAGACAGCGAAGTAGGCTGTGTCCGTTCTGCATGTAGCCCGGACCACGGCTTGAAGCAGGGTAGGGCGTGCGTTTCCGATCCGGTCACTTCCACTGCCCGCGAAACAACACACCCCCCTCAGTCACCACTTTTCGCGAGCGGGATGGAAATCCGGAACGATGTCCCCTTCCCCTCTTCGGTTTCAAGCTGGATGGTACCGTCAAAGCTTTCCACCGCCTGACGGCACATCCACAAGCCCAGTCCGGTACCCTTCGGTTCATCCGCATCCGACTCTTCATCCAGCAACGGTGACTTGGTCGTGAAGAAGGGATCAAAGACCTTCTGGCGGATCTCCTCCGGAATGCCCGGCCCGGCGTCGGAGATAATCACCACTGCACAGCCGTCTCGGTGGAACGTCTCGATTGCCAGGTACGGATCCTTGCTGTCGTGCATCGCGTCGAGCGCGTTACCCACGATGTTCTGAAAGACCTGCGCCATCTCCCCGGGTACAACATCCACGCGTAGCGGATCTTTGGACAGTTTGACATGCTTCTTCTTCATTTTTTTGAAACGCTTGTCCGCTTGCAGGAATGCGATTTCGTTGGCGAGCAGGTCGTTCAGGTCGATCACCCGGCGATCCGCGGATTTGTCTGAGCGGCTCTTTGTCAGCAGCGAAGTAATCATATCATTCAAGTTCTGGTTTGCACGTTCGATCCAACCGACCGCCTGGTTCACGGCACGCATCAAATTGCGGTTGGTCCGTTTGACGTCCTCAAGGGTCTCATCGTGATTCTCTTCGGCCTTTTTCAAAGCGTCACGGATCACCCCGGTGCTCATCGTCCCGGCGGAAAGCGGATTCTTCAGGTTATGCACAATCCCCTGCACCATCTGCCCGAACGCCGCCTGCCGTTCGCTCAGGATCAGGTGACGGGTGCGCTCCTCCAGCATCTGCTCCAGCTCCTCGTTGTACCGCTGGATTTCCTCGTTCGCTTCAGCGAGCTGCCGAGTGCGCTGTTCCACCAGTTCTTCCAGGCGCCGGTTCTTCGCGACCATGGCTCGCATCCGCCACTGCACCGCACCCCAGAGCACCCCCCCCGCCGCGAACGCATAAAGCAGATAGGCCCACCATGTACGATACCAGGGCGGCAGGATGATGAATTCGTACGATCCGACCTCACTGGTGAAGTAGTACACGTCGTACCCCCTCACCTCGAAACGGTACCGTCCCTCGGGAAGACTGTTAAAGTCACGATAGGTCTCTTCGGTCCAGGTCGACCAGGTGTCAGTCAGTCCTACCAGTCGATACTGGTATCGTTTCGCTTCCGGGGCGTCATAACGCGGGATCGTGAAATAGAAACGGAGCGAGTTCATCTCGTACGGCAACCGTGGAGGTTTCCACAGCATTGGCTTGCTGCCGTCCAGCAGCACACTGTCACGTCGGGCAACAACCTTTCGCACAATCGCACGATAGGATACGGAATCCTGCGTTTCGCTG
>WJJA01000234.1 GCA_014729955.1 bacterium | reverse complement strand
GGACAAGAAGCGGATCGCCTTCACATTGAAGAGCGAAATCCCGCTGGAAGTCAACCTGATCTATCTCGATCCGGAAATTGTGAAGTTGCGTCTGGATCGCAAAGTGGACGAGCACCACATCGGGTCCGAACCGATGCAGGCGTTCTGGAACGGTGTGCTGCACGAGGGGTGGCCGCATCGCAAACCACCGGCGGATTTTCGCGGCATCAGTTCTGTCTGGGCGACACACGGCGACCAGGACGAGGATTTCGTCGAATCCAGCTATGCGTTTGTCGGTCGGGAGTACATGCTGGTGCACCTGCGCCTGGGGTACCACTTTACCACGGTCGAGGCCATGTGCACTGATGAAATCAGCAAAAATTACGTGCGCCTGGAGCACAAGGGGGGTGGGGCGTCACGCGACCGCAGACGCAGACGTGTCAACCTGATCCAGCAGCTGCTTGCTCCGCTGGGTTTCGACCCGGAAAGTCGGGGCGATTTCCTGGAAACAATGGTTTCCTATGATCGCAAGGAAAAGCTCTACGAATGCCTGGAGGTGCTCGGGCGTTTGACCATGGTGACCAAGCAGCTCGATATGGCATTGACCAATGACCGTATCATGGAATGGTATCGCAAAGACCTTGCGAAACGGTTGGGATTGGACGAGCGGGACACGAAGACGTGATACGCACTGTCCGAAAGCTGTGGCACGGTGCCGTTCGACTGCTTCGCTTCCGATACTTCGAAGTGGTCGTCGGCGTTTTGTTTCTCAATGTGCTGGTCATCGTCGGTGCACTTGTGTTTGCCAACGCCGAGGCTATCCAGGAAGAGGTGCAGAAGGAGTTTCAACAGCGGCAGGAAAATGAAGCGGCTCGTATCGCAAACCTGCTTGGCCGTGACCTGGACCGTTTCAAGCGCGACCTCGAGACGCTGCTGCCTCTTCTGGATACGAAGGTAAGCCGGGCGGAGCGAATGAGTGCGTTGACTCGTTTCTACCGGCGCTGGAAGGATGACGGTCTGCAGGCGGTTGGGATCAGAACCGTGAATGGAAATCGGCTGTGCGTTCCGGTCTCCGAGGAGATCGCATGCGATCAGCCCGGAATCAACCGCGACCGTATCGTTCGTCTGAATACCGGTGAGACGTATGGAACCATCACATACTGGGTGCACAAGCCAGGCACCGGCTCCACCGGTGCCGGTTTGCCGATCGTGCTGGCAGAATTGGATGTACCTGTATTTGCTGAGCACGTACTGGGCACGCTGCCTGAGGAGTCGAAAGACCGGCTGCTGCTCCTGGATGACCACGGCCGCCTGGTTTTCGACAGCGAACCTTACAGGGTTGGAGCGCCGGGACCGTTGACAACCGGGGAGCCTGCTGACAAGGAGCCGCGACAGATCCTGCATGAACGCATGCGACGGGGGGAGCGGGGCAGCGGCGTCTATCATCATGAGCCGAGTGGGGGAGAAAACCTGGTCGGCTTCGCGCCGGTGATGAGCGAAATGGTATCCGAGCAGCATCCCTTAACCGTGATGTACGAATTGCATCAAGGATCCCTCGCACCCGGGATTCGGAAGATGTACCTGCGCCATGTGCTGGCGGAGATCCCTGTTCTCGGTACTCTGGTCGTTCTGATTCTGTTACTGATGGGGCATTTGCGGAAATCGTCCGTCGAGCTGACCCGTCGAGTGGGAGAACAGGAGGAGTTCCTGGCGAGCATCATGCAGTACACGGAAGACGCGATTGTGTTTCTGGACCTGGAAGACCGCGTTCAGCTCTGGAACCGTGCCGCTGAGCGCATGTTCGGCTACCCCGCCTCCGACATTCTTGGTCGGCGCGCCATGCCGCTGTTCCCGGATGAAGTGGATCCCGAAGAGGAAATGCGGCAAATCCGAGAGGATCTGATGGAACGGGAGCGTGTTGAGAATTTCACCACGCAACGGATGACCAGCGAGGGTCGGCGTCTGACGGTCAGCATTTCCCGCAGCCTGGTACGCAATCCCGACGGGGAGCCGATCGGCATAACCTCCGTCATCCGGGACATCACTGAAAAGCAGCAGATGGAACAAAAGCTCTACCAGACGGAAAAACTCGCATCCCTGGGTGAAATGGCTGCAGGGGTGGCTCATGAGATCAACAATCCGCTCGGTGTCATCCTTGGGTTCGCTGAGCTGTTGAAAGATGAGATTGGACCGGAGAATCCCGGCTATGAAGATATCGAAACCATCGAGCAGAACGCGGAGCAGGCGCAACGGATCGTGAAGCAACTGCTGGGCTTTGCACGTGTCGGCGGCAGCTCGGAAGGGAGGGCGGATCTGAACGACTGTATTCGCAATGCCCTGCCGATGCTGCATCATCGCCTGCAATCGCGCACTATCAAGGTGCAGCAGAAATTGGCGGACAACCTGCCTCCGGTGCCGGGCGATACCGGTGAATGGCAGCAGGTGGTGGTGAACCTGGTGCAGAATGCGCTCAGCGCTCTTGAAGAGACGGAAAATCCGGAGATCACGATATCCACGAGTCACCAGGGCATGCGTGTGCGGATGCATGTGCGCGATAACGGCAAAGGGATTCCGAAACGGATCCAGGGTCGTATATTTGATCCGTTCTTCACCACGAAAGGTGTGGGCCGGGGAACCGGATTGGGCTTAAGCTTGACATACGGCATCGTGACCAAACACAACGGGCGAATCAATTTTCACAGCGTCGCACGTGAAGACCGGATCGCCGGACCGACAGGGACAACCTTCACCGTGTCGGTCCCTGTCGCCGAAACGAGCAACGAAGAAGATGCGAAAGGGTCGATATGACACAGCGCATCCTGGCTGTCGATGACGAAGGCGATATGCTGCGCCTGATGGAACGGATTGTTCGCGGAAAAACCAGTTACGAATTTGACAGCTGCAACAATCCGATGGATGTTCCGGAGCTGTTGGCGGAGAAGGAGTATGACCTGGTCATCACCGACCTGAAAATGCCGGGCATGGACGGACTGGATATCCTGCGGCATATCAGGGAAGAGGAGAGACAGGAAATCGTCATTGTCATCACAGCATACGGTTCCCTCGATTCAGCATTGGAAGCGATCCAACTCGGCGCATTCAATTTCATTACAAAGCCCTTTAAGAAGGACTATCTGCTGGATACCATTCATCGCGCCATGGAGCATCAGAAGGCATCCCGTACGGCGCAACGATTCCGGGATCTGCTGCAGACTCGACCCTTTGACGATGCTCTTGCATCGTTCAAACATGAGTATATTTCGCATGCATTACGTTCCACGCAGACGGATCCGGGGCAGCTGGCTCGAGATACGGGATTGAGCGAGGAACTGATCCGTCGTGTGAAGGAAGACGAATAACGGATCATCAGGGGGATTCGGCGTGCCCCAAGGGGAGCCTAACGAGTTGGAAACGTATTGGTAGCATTTGTAACGTGCTATTTCTTTCACATAAGGGAGGAGGTATGGAAGGTGTAACCGCCGGTGACATCATGGTGCCGCTGGACAACTACCCGCACATACCCTATTGGTTCACACTGCGACAGGCGATTGCGGAGATGGAGTCATCGCCGATCACCAAGGACGGGCAAACCACGATGGCGCGCATGATCCTGGTGTTCGACGAGAAATACCGACTCCTGGGACTCGTTCGTCGCCGTGATATCCTGCGCGGCCTTGAACCTGCCTACATGTTGGATTCGCCCCACGCAAAGCGGGAGTACTTCAAGCTCGATGTTGATGAAAACCTGGGCGAGATGCTGAGCGATCAGGGGTACGAGAAGATTCGTCAAAACGCCGAGACCGCCATCAGCGAGGTAATGCAGCCGATCCTTGGATCCGTCAACGCGGAAGATTCCCTGCTGAAACTGATCAAGGAGATGGTGATGCATGATTACCATATGCTGCCGGTTTTGAAGGACGGATCGGTGGCCGGGGTCGTGCGCACGGTGGATGTATTACGTGAAGTGGCCAAGGTGATTCTCTAACAACACGGTGAGATTGCATGCAGACACAGGACAAGGAGCATCCGGGCGGGCCCGACCAGGGGGCGTTGCCGGGGAAGCCGGATCGTATCGAGCTCGCGAAGAAAAAGGAAAAGGTGAATGTTCGTCGCCTGATTCTGATGTTTACGGGCTTGGGCCTGTTTTTTCTTGTCTTCTTTTCGCCGGCCTGGCCGGATGCCGTTGATCCCAACGGCGAAAACTTTGCCCTCACTCGCGAGGGGAAAGCCGCCCTCGGGCTGTTTCTGCTCGCCGCGACGTGGTGGGTATTCGAGGTGGTGCCCATCGGCATCACCAGTATTCTCATCGGAGTGGTGCAGGTGCTGTTCCTGATCCGTGAACCTCGCATCGCCTTTACCGATTTCATGGATCCGTCGGTCTGGTTCATCTTCGGGTCAATCACTATCGGCATGGTGTTTTCCAAGACCGGCCTTACGAACCGCCTCGCTTACAACATGCTGGGACTTGTCGGGGAGCGCACCTCGATGATCTATCTCGGTAGCTTTGTGATGACATCGGCGATGACATTGATCATGGCCCACACAGCCGTGGCAGCGGCCGTCTTCCCGCTTCTGATGACGATCTACGCGCTCTACGATGAAACCGGCAAGCCCTCCAAGTTCGGCAAGGGGCTGTTCATCGGTATGGCATTCACTGCCGGCGCCGGTTCCATCATCACCCTTCTCGGTGCGGCGCGGGGTGCGGTCGCGATCGGTTTTTTCAAGGAGCTGGTCGGGCGTGAAATCGGGTTTTTTGAACTGACGTGGTATATGTTCCCGGTCGGCGTGCTGATGACCTTCCTGCTCTGGGCTTATATCCTTGTCGTTTATCCCCCTGAACGAAAAGTCATTCCCGGCCTCAAACAGAGGGCCAAAAACCTTGGCAAAAAGCTGGGGCCGATGTCACGCAATGAAATCCTTGCCCTGGCGATTACCTTCTCCGCCATTGCCGTCATGAGCCTCCGCTCGGTGGTACCGGGATTGGAAGCACTGCATAAATCCGGTGTGATCCTGGTCGCCACCGTGCTGTTCTTCACCACCGGGATCCTGAAACTGCAGGATCTGGAATCGATTCCCTGGAATATCATCCTGCTGTTCGGCGGTGCGATGAGCATCGGCTTCTGTCTGTGGCAGACCGGCGCGGCCGAGTGGCTTGCGATCAACTGGCTGATGTATCTGAAGGAGTTTCACTGGCTGGTGTTCATCCTTGGATTGGCGTTCTTTGTGCTGCTGATGACCAACTTTATCATGAACGTGGCAGCGATTGCGATCTCGCTGCCCGTTGCGCTGGTGATGGCGCCTTACATGAATGTGGCGCCCGAGGTGATCCTGTTCAGCGCCCTTGTCGTCGCCGGCATGCCGTTCCTGCTGCTGGTCGGCGCCGCTCCCAATGCGATCGCCTATGAGTCCAAACTGTTCAGTACCGGGGAATTCTTCACGGTCGGTATACCTGCCAGCCTGTTGCTGATGGCGGTGCTCGCGCTCTTCGTTGCGATCATCTGGCCGGTTATGGGTATGCCGATCAGGCTGACTCCATAAACAATCTCTACTTGGTACCGATGCATTCGCAGAACATCGCTTTTCCCATCCCGATTCTTCAGCGGATGGAACTGTTGATGTCTGCGATTGCATCCGTCTATGGAATACACCCTTCGGATTATTCCGCCAACCGGATCGGAAAAATCCGACGCCGCCTTTCCCGTTCCCCGATGTATCTTGCAATATCTGCACTCTACCTTTAGCAGTTGACGATATGTATGAGAAATGCCTTCATACCACATGGACGTAACATTGGCACGACGGGCAGAGTCAAGGTACGTCCTTCCCTGTTCGCCTACCTGCTCACGCCGGCAATGATAATTGCCGGTCTGATCTGGGCTGTGAAGCACGATCAACGCAGGGAAATCGGTGAAAATGAGATGCCCTACGTAGCGGATATCATGATGATGAGCGGTACACTGAAACTGTCGGATCGAAGTTGCGGGTATTATGATAACAAGCCGGTCTTTCTGATTACTCATGCTGAGCCTAATCGCTATGATTACGTCGCAAGGCTGATGGACGGCAGCAATATTGATTACACAGCCTTTCCGGACGACCGGATGAACCCGAAGAACGTGGCAGACCAGGCTCTCGACACTAACAATGACGGTCGACCGAATATGATCATCTGGCGTTCAATCCCTCACACTTTCGAACATATTGAGCTTGGATATCTTGACTTCGAAGAAAGGTTTGTGCCTATTGACACACTCGACGTCCCGGTCGAACTACAACGCCGTCCCGGCAGAGATACAAAAGCGTATGGTCTGAACGTTTTGCAAACCCTGGCAAGTCCGGCACAAGATCCCTCAATCTTTATCGTATCCCTTTTCGGACGCATGAAAAACATGAGAAACCGCAGGTTGATGTTTTATGCGAAAGGCGATATACCCCGCAAGATGCAGGAACTCAGTGTTCATGATAATGCAGTGTTTTTTCATGCATGGACGAACGATGCAGGTGAACGACGATATGCTGTAACCTTCGCGCCTCCGGCCAACCGAATTTCTACCACCTATGTTCCGAAGGAAGAACACCGTCAACCGTTTACGCTTTCAGATACAACCGGCAGTGTGATTGTGTTTGACGGACACGGTTTACCACTTTGGGGGCGTCAATTCGGGATGGGCGGCGGAAAGAGCTATGTAATGCCGCACGCCGGGCGTGACGACGCATTGATCGTTGTTCACAAGGGGCTCAATTTTATCCTTGACGGCAAACCAAGGAGCACACTCCTGGTCCTGGAGAAAGAAACGGGACGACTGCTGGATTCCCTGCAATACTCGGGTGAATTTGCAGCGTTCAAATCTGCGAATGTCACCGCATCGACATACCTTGGCCTCGTCTGCGACGGGAAACGTTGCAGCTTACTGGACTCGGCAGGGCATGTGGCAAAACACTTTCAGTTTTCACTGACACCTCAGCTTTCACTTACCCAGCCGGTTTTCACGCTGGATCAAAAGGACGTTTTCGCAATCAATACAGGCGATTTCCGAACACTGCTGTTCACGTTTGACGGTCACCTCTTGAACACCTCATCATATCGTCTCGATCCTCGCTATGACCCGCTAACCGACCAGGACGGAAACACGTTCCTTTTCGGTGAAAAGAATGCAAGGTTCTGTCGAATCGACTATCGACCGAATCCTTTTCCGTTCTGGTGGGCCTGGCGCTATCGGTGGTACGCGCTGTCAGTGCTGCTTTTCCCGGCTGTAATCCTGGGAATTTTCTACTATATCCGTTACCGGAACGCGGCACGTCAATACACGGAGGAGCTGAAGCAACTTACCCGGCGGCTCCACCGTGTGCAGGAAGAAGAACGGCAGATCCTGGCGCGAGATATTCACGACGATATCGGTCAGTCGCTAGCATTGTTGAACTGGAAGGTATCGTCGATTCGTTCAATGGTGTCGGATGAGACGCCGGTTGATGATCTGGCCGCCGGGATTCGTGAAACCCTTGACAAAGTGCGTACAGTTTCTTCTCATCTCTGCCCGCCGATCCTCGATGACCTCGGGTTGTGTGCCGCATTGGAATGGTATGTCCGCACAACAAGAGAGCAAACCGGACTGACGGTGTGTATGAACTACGACAGCAATTATGAGCCCGCGAGCGAGGAGCTGCGAACCGCCGTGTATCGTATCGTGCAGGAGGCGTTTTCCAATTCATTCAAGCATGCCGTGGATCTGGAAACAATCGAGATTGTTGTTGAGAACGATCCAACCCATTGGAAAATGTTTATTTCTGATGACGGTAAACCGGGGGCGAAGACGGGCAGACCGACTCATCGTCAACCGCTCGGAATCATCGGGATGAATGAACGCTTGCGCCCTTTTAACGGTACCGCGCGCTTCTACAAAAACTCAACCGGCGCGGAAGTGCAACTCGCCGTACCTCTTCTCGGCAATGACTGGAACACCATGTAAGGAACGGGATCATGGGAAAGATTCGTGTGGCGGTCGCTGACGACCATCCCATCGTCACACAGGGCCTGGGCAGCCTGATCGAGCAGCAGGATGATATGCTCCTGGTCAGTACAGCCGGTACGGCGGAAGAGGCACTCACCTCCACCCTGCGTCTCGAACCGGACCTGCTGGTGCTCGACCTGGGTCTCCCGAACATGGGCGGGATGGAAGTGATGCGTCGCATAAAAGAGGATGCCCCGCATATACGAGTTCTGGTGCTGAGCGTATACCCTGAATCCATGTACGCGGTCCCCTGTATCGAAGCCGGAGCAGGGGGGTACTGCCACAAGGACACCGATCCGGTACACATTCTTGATGCGATTCGAATGGTCCATAACGGCCACATGGTGTTAAGTGAATCATTGCGTTCCCAGCTACTGCAAAAGAAAAAAGCAAGCCGGGGATCTGTACTCGAATCCCTGACATCACGCGAAGCCCAGGTGCTGCAACTGCTCGCGGAAGGGAAACGGAACAAAGAAATCGCCCGCCTGCTCGATATCAGCGAGAAAACCGTGCATACACACAAGACAAACATCCTCGAGAAAACCCGTGCCGAGTCGTTCACGACTCTTCTGAGGCGTATTTCCAGGGAGAGTGAAATCTAGCCCGAATATTTCATGAATGAAGAAATATTCTTTTCTAAATACTATATTAACAAAAAGATAGTGTCGCGCTATATGGTTTTGCTTCGGTACAGAATGTTTTCAAGGCGAATTCATCTATTCATTCCCCCTTCGGGCGGTCCCAACTGCGTCATCTGCTTTGTTG